>JAPLLF010000801.1 GCA_026387715.1 Pseudomonadota bacterium | reverse complement strand
CGCGCGTGCTGACGCTGGCGAGCGCGGCGGTGGTGGGCGCGTCGACCCCGACGGCGTTGGTCCTCACCGTCGAGGATGGCCGCGTCGCACGTCACGACGTCCAGCTCGGCATCCGCGGCGACGGCGCGGTCGAGATCCTGGCCGGCATCGACGAGCGCAGCGAGGTGCTCCTGCCCGATGGCCGCCCGCACGCCGTGGGCGCGCGCGTGCGGGTGGAGCGCGACTAGCGATGTCGTTCGAGTGGTTCGTCGCGCTCCGCTACATGCGCGACGCGCGTGGCCAGACGACGCTGATCCTCGCGGCCGTCGCCGTGGGCGTGAGCGTCATCGTGTTCCTGTCGGCGCTGATCGGCGGGCTCCAGGCCTCGCTGATCGACAAGACGCTGGGCACGCAGCCGCACATCACCGTGCGCAAGCCGCGAGAGGCCCCGCGCCCGCTCGTCGAGCCGACCGCCACCCGGGCCGTCGCGCGGCAGATCGCCGAGAGCCCCCAGCGGCTCCGCTCGATCGATCAATGGCCATCGGTGGTCGCGGACGTCGAGCGCGCCAACGGCGTGACGGCGGTGTCGCCGTCGATCACGGGTGCGGGCTTCGCCGTCCGCGCCGACGCCAAGAGCCCGATCGTCGTGCGCGGCGTCGAGCCCGAGCGCTTCCTGACGATCATCGACCTGCGCAAGCGCATGATCGCGGGGCGCTTCGAACTCGGCGGAGGCGCCGTCGTGATCGGCTCCAAGCTCGCCGCCAACCTCGGCGTCGAGGTCGGCGACAAGATCCGCATCACCTCGACCGAGAACGTCGACGACGTCGTCGCGATCGAGGGCATCTTCACGCTCGGCAACGAGGCCATCGATGCCACCTGGCTGGTCACGACGCTACGCCACGCGCAGGCGCTCTACGGCCTGCCCGGCGGCGTGACGACGATCGAGCTCAAGGTCGCCGACGTGTTCGAGGCCGAGCAGGTCGCCGTCGACGTCCGCGGCCGCACCGGCCTGCAGGCGGACAGCTGGATGACGATCAACGCGGAGCTGCTCTCGGGGCTGTCGGCGCAGTCGAGCTCGAAGTCGATGATCCAGTTCTTCGTGATCGTCGCCGTCGCGCTCGGGATCGCGAGCGTGCTCATCGTCTCGGTCGTGCAGAAGTCGCGCGAGATCGGCATCCTCCGGGCGGTGGGCACGCCGGCCCGGCGGATCCTGCTCGTGTTCCTGATCCAGGGAGGCGTGCTCGGCATCATCGGGTCCCTGATCGGCTCGGGGCTCGGCGCGCTGCTCGCCAAGTTCTTCGACGTCATCACGCGGGACGCCAGCGGCACGCCGAAGTTCAACCTGCAGCTCGACCTCTCGCTGTTCGCGTTCGCGACCGCGCTCGCGACCGGCGTCGGCCTGCTCTCGGCGGTGATCCCCGCGCGCCGCGCCTCCCGACTCGATCCCGCCACGGCGATCCGCAATGGGTGAGCCGGCGACCGTGTCTGCGCCGGTGCTGGTCGTCGAGGGCGTCGTCAAAGAGTTCGGCGACGTCGCCAAGACGCGCGCGCTCGACGGCGTCGACCTCACCGTGGGGCCCGGCGAGCTGACCGCGCTGATCGGCCCATCCGGATCGGGCAAGAGCACGCTCCTCAACATCATCGGACTGCTCGAACGCCCGACCGCGGGGCGCGTCTTGCTGGGCGGCCACGACACGTCGCAGCTCGACGAGCCCGGCCTCACCGCGATGCGCGCGCGCATGCTCGGCTTCGTGTTCCAGTTCCACCACCTGCTCCCCGCGCGCGCGGCTGCGCTGCTGAAACGCGTGGGTCTGGGCGCGCGCCAGGGTCACTACCCCAGCCAGCTCTCGGGCGGTGAGCAGCAGCGCGTGGCGATCGCGCGCGCGCTCGCCTCGCGGCCGCCGCTGGTGCTCGCCGACGAGCCCACCGGCAACCTCGACACCGCCTCGTCGAAGGAGGTGTTCGCGTTGATGCGCCGGTTCAACCGCGAGCGCGGCACGACGTTCATCGTCGTGACCCACGACCCGCGGATCGCCGAAGGGTGCGATCGCGTCGTCGAGCTGGTCGACGGTCGCATCCAGAGCGATCGCGCCGTGGTGCACCCGCCGGATGTGCCCGACGCGCCCGGCGCCTAGATCGCGCGGGGCTTGAACGGGTGCGACGTCGCGTCCGCGCCCTTGGTCGTGTGCCGCTGGATCGAGATCCGGTTGTTCGCGCGGGCGACGATCGCGCGCTGCCACTTGCGCTCCGCGGCGGTGATCCGCTCCTCGTCCGGCGTGTACGCCTCCTGGAACAGGAACTTCGTCGCCGCGACGGCGTCGGGCGAGCGGCTCGCGATCTCGGCCGCGAGCGTCCTCGCCTCGAGCAGCGGATCCGCGGCGAGGTGGGTGACGAGGCCGAGCGCGTGCGCCTCGATGCCGGCGATCACGCGCCCGGTCATCGCGAGCTCCTTCACCACGTCGATCCGCACGAGCTCGCGCAGCGTGACCACGCCGCCCATGTCCGGGACGAGCCCCCACTTCGACTCCATGATCGACCACCGCGAGTCCGGCGTCGCGAACCGCACGTCGCAGCCGAGCGCGAGCTGCAGGCCGGCGCCGAAGCAGCTGCCGTGAACGGCCGCGATCACCGGCACGCCGATCTCGCGCCACGCGAGCGACCAGCGCTGGAACTTGTTGGTGTACGGCAGGAGCAGCTGCGCGAGGTTCGCCGCGGTGCGCGCCGGCTGACCGAGCGCGGACTTGACGTCGAGGCCGGCGCAGAACGACGGCCCGTCGCCGGCGAGGATGATCGCCCGGATGGCGCGCTCGCCACGCAGGCGGTCCGCCGCGGCGAGCACGGCGTCGAGCATCGCGAAGCTCATGCCGTTGTGCTTGTCGGGGCGATGCAGCCGCACGTTCGCGATGCCATCCGCGATGTCGAGGCGTACCAGGTCGGACATCGTGCGACGGTATCAGAACGCG
>JAPLLF010000204.1 GCA_026387715.1 Pseudomonadota bacterium | reverse complement strand
GGCGAGCGCGAGCCCGAGCGCGAGCGAGGTGATCGATCCCCTGATCCTCATCGGGCGATCTCCGTGACGAGCTCGGGGGTCGGCGGACGATCACCGATGCGCTCCTTGCTCCGCGCCTCGCGCTCCGGCGGGAACTTCTGGGCGTCGAGCCGCCCGAGGGACTCGCGGATCTTCGCGGTGTAGTCGTCGTAGACCTGCATCTGGATCGCCTTCTGATATCCCGCGGTGAACAGCGAGACGGCCTTGTCCTGGATGTCGACGACGTAGCCGTTGACCGCGTCCTGGTAGGCCTGCACCTGGTCGGGCGTGAGCCCGGCGGGCGGCTTGTTGCCGGCGGTCGCGAGCGCCTCGGCGAACCCGTCGTAGACCTGGCCGACGCGGAACAGCGCGGCGGTCGCCCACCGCAGATCCTGATAGTCGATGACCGAGAAGTAGACCTTCTCGGACTCGCCGAGCAGCTTGCTCTTGGTCTTGAGCGCGGTCTGCAGCTGCGCCGGCTTGACGTCGAGCGACACCTTCTCGTACTCGCGGAAGATCAGCTCACCCTCGAGGTAGCGCGCCTCGGCGGCCCACATCTTGGTCTCGGTCTTCTCCTTGGGCGAGCCGGCCTTGAAGATGCGCTGCGCGGTGAGGAGATCCTCCTTCGCGCGCTTGAACTGACCGAGCTTGAGCGACATGCGCGCCGACCGCGTGTACGCCTCGGCGAGGCGCTTGCCGGTCGAGCGGTACACGCGCAGGTAGTCGGTGTACGCGCCGTACGCGTGGCCCTCGTCGCCGGCGTTCTCGTAGACGACGCCGATGTTGAACGCGACGTCGGGCGCGTCCTTGCGCTCCCGATACTTCTTCGCGTACTCGCCGTAGTGCGCGATCGCTTCCTTGTTCTGGCCGAGCGCCTGGCGGAGCAGGCCGGCGTTGTAGAGCGCGTCCGCGGCCTTGGGGCCCTTGCCGAACTTGGTGACGACCAGCTCGTACGCCTTCGCCGCCCGGTCGTAGAAGATCACGCGCTCGTAGACCTGGCCCGCCGAGAACGCCGCCTTCTCGGCGATGTCGGGCGCCTTGTCGGAGTAGCGCTCGGCGATCTCGAGGTAGACGTCGGCGGCGCGCTCGGGGAGCTTGGCCTTCTCGAACGCCGCGCCCGCGTTCGTCATCGCGACCGCGCCGACCTTCGGATCGGGGGTCTCCTTGGGGACCCGGAGGTAGAACGTCGCGGCTTGCTCGTACTTGCCGGCGTCGGCGTACTTGTCGCCGCTCTTCTGGATCGACTCGACGATCAACCGCGACAGGCGATCCTGCTGGTCCTTGGCCGCGAACGACGGCGCGGTCTTGAGCTTGCGCGCCCAGCTCTCGATGTTCTCGAAGTCCTGCGCCTTGTTGAGCGCCGACAGGATGCGATCGCCGGCGGGGCCCGCGTTGGGATCCTTGGGGTACTTCGTGACGATCACGCCGAACCGCTTGATCGCCTCGTCGTACTCGCCGTAGTCGAAGACCTCCTGGACCAGGACGTGGTCGGCG
>JAPLLF010000190.1 GCA_026387715.1 Pseudomonadota bacterium | reverse complement strand
GTCGAGATTGGTCTTGGATGTGACAAGTGGTCACACGCGGATCGAGCCGACACTACGAATCCCAGTAGATCCACCTGGCACCCAGGTTGCTCACTGGAGACTACCTACCCTTTGACTGCAGGAGTTCGATGACCGACTTCACGATTGGCCAAAAAGCCGTTTACCCAGCGTACGGCGTCGCGGAAGTGATCGGCATCGAAATCAAGGAGATCAACACCTCGGTGTGCTCCTTCTACGTGCTCAAGGTGCTCGCGACGGGAATGCAGATCCTGGTTCCCAAAGAGAAGGTCGATCAGGTCGGGCTGCGTCCGGTGGCGACGTCGTCGGAGATCGAGGAAGTGTTCGACATCCTTCGCGAGAAGGACGTTCACATCGACAAGCAGACGTGGAACCGCCGTTATCGCGGGTTCATGGAGAAGATCAAGACGGGCTCGCTGTTCGACGTCGCCGAGGTCTACCGCGACCTCTACCGGCTCAAGAGCAGCAAGGTGCTGTCGTTCGGCGAGCGCAAGATGCTCGACAACGCCAAGCAGCTCATCGTCAAGGAGATGGCGGTCGCGAAGAAGTGGGCCGAGGACAAGGTCGAGGCCGAGCTAGAGAAGGCTTGCGCGTAACGACGGTACGGTGCTACTCGCATCGCGATGCAGGTTCACGTAGCTCGCGCTGAAATCTGGACGATGCCGGTCGACGCCATCGTTAACCCGGCGAACTCGCTGGGAATTATGGGTGGTGGTATCGGAGGGACGTTGCGCCGACAAGGTGGCGACGTGATCCAGCAGGCCGCGATGGCCGCCGCTCCGATCGCGGTCGGCGCCGCGATCGTCACCACGGCAGGTCAGCTCCCCGCGAAGAACGTGATCCACGTTCCGACGATGGAGGAGCCGGGCCAGAAGATCGGCGCCGAGAACGTGCGCCGCGCCGCGCGCGCCGCGTTGATCGCCTCCGATCGCAACGGCTTCAAGGTGATCGCGATCCCCGGGATCGGCACCGACCTCGGCGAGGTCCCGATCGACGAGGCCGCCCGCGCCATCGTCGAGGAGATCCGCGCGCATCGCCTTTTGATTTGCGTACCTGCGTCGATTGACCGACGCAAACCCGCAGATATAGTCGCCCCGCTTTGCAACTCCAAGCGTACATCCCGGCTGGCCTCTGCATCGCGCTAGGCGTCGGCTTCTGCGGGCTGTTCACCGCGCTCGCGGTGTTCATCGGCCCCAAGGCGACCAACCCCGAAAAGCTCAAGCCGTTCGAGTGCGGCAGCGAGCCCATCGGCACGCCACGCGGTCGCTACTCCGTGAAGTTCTACCAGGTCGCGATCCTGTTCCTGGTGTTCGATATCGAGGCGGCCTTCATGTATCCGTGGGCGGTCCTCTACGACAAGCTCTCGCGTGGTGCCGGCGGCGTCGGCGTGAGCATCTTCGGGTTCACCGAGATGCTCATCTTCGTCGCAATTCTGGTCGTGGCTCTCGCCTACGTCTGGAGAAAGAAGGCGATCGGATGGGACTAGAAATCACGACCACGCGGATCGAAGACGCCGCGAAGTGGGCGAAGCAATCCAAGCTCGAGCGCGCGACGAACTGGGGACGTAAGTTCTCGCTGTTCTCGTATCCGTTCGTCACCGCGTGCTGCGGCATGGAGTTCATGTCGGTGGCCGGTCCGAAGTACGACCTCGCGCGCTTCGGCGCGGAGTTTCCGCGCTTCTCGCCGCGCCAGAGCGATCTGCTCATGGTCGTCGGCACGATCACCGAGAAGCAGGGCCCGGCCCTCAAGCGCGTGTTCGACCAGATGGCGGAGCCCAAGTGGGTGCTCGCCTTCGGCGTGTGCGCGTCGACCGGCGGCTTCTACCAGAACTATCACGCGATGCCGGGCTGCGATCAGGTCATCCCCGTCGACGTCTACATCCCCGGCTGCCCGCCGCGCCCCGAGCAAGTGCTCGACGCGATGATCATGCTGATGGATCGGATCCAGAGCGGTCGCGGACACAGCCAGCTGCGCACGAAACGCGAAGACATCATCGCGGCGCAGCAAGCCGGCACCGAAGAGTAACGAGGAGCACCGCGTGGCCAAGCTAGTACTCGACGCGCTCACCGCGAAATTTCCGCAGGCCGTCTCACACACCGAAACGATCAACGGCGACGAGATCGCGTGGATCAAGCGCGACGATCTCCACACGGTCGCCCACTGGCTCAAGACCGATCCGAAGATGCTGTTCGACGCGCCGGTGTTCGTCACCGCGATCGATCGCCTCGACTGGAAGCCGCAACACCGCCCGCTCGCGGAGCACTGGACCGAGGACAAGCCGCGCTTCGAGGTGTGCTTCCAGCTCCGCTCGGTGAAGTACCGCTATCGCCTGCGGCTCAAGGTCTCCGTCCCCGAGCACGATCCCCGCTGCCCGTCGCTGTCGTCGCTCTATCCGGCGTTCGACTGGCAGGAGCGCGAGACGTTCGACATGTACGGCATCCGCTTCGAGGGTCACCCCGATCTCCGTCGGATCTATCTCTACGAAGAGTTCGTCGGCTATCCGCTCCGCAAGGACTATCCGAAGGAGAAGCGCCAGCCGCTCGTGCGGCGCGACGATCTCCCGATCAATCCGATCAAGGCGACGGGCGAGGACCGCTAGTCATGGCCGACGTACAGACCCTCAAGCAACTCGTCCTCGGCCGCAAGGACGTCCAGGACCTCACCGACGTCGAGACCGAGGTGCCGCCGGACCTCATGACGATCAACATGGGCCCGTCGCATCCGGCGATGCACGGCACCGTGCGCATCGTGCTCACCGTCGACGGCGAGCGCATCGTCAAGTCCGACGTCCAGCCGGGCTACCTGCACCGCTGCTTCGAGAAGGAAGCCGAGTACGCGACGTACACGCAGGTGTTCCCGTACACGGATCGCCTCAACTACGTCTCGCCGATGATCAACAACTGCGGCTGGGCGATGACGTGCGAGAAGGCGATGGGCATCACGAGCCTCATCCCGCGTCGCGCCGAGTACATCCGCGTGATCGTCTCGGAGATGTCGCGCATCACCGATCACCTCACGTGCGTCGGCGCGTCCGCGATGGAGCTCGGCGCGTTCACCGCGTTCCTCTACTTCCTCAAGGCCCGCGAGTGGCTCTACGAGATCCTCGAGATCGTCTCGGGCGCGCGCCTCACGCACTCGTACGTGCGCGTCGGCGGCGTGTCGAAGGACCTCCCGGAGGGCTTCGACGCGCAGCTCACCCACTGCCTCGATCAGATCGAGAAGGTGATGGTCGAGGTCGAGGCGATGCTCAACTCGAACAAGATCTTCCGCGATCGCATGGCCGGCGTCGGCGCGATCTCGCGTGAAGACGCGATCGCCACGGGCTGCGTCGGGCCGATCGCGCGCGCCGCGGGCGTCGACTACGACGTCCGCAAGGACTACCCGTACTCGATCTATCCCGAGGTGGAGTTCGACGTGCCGCTCGGCACCACCGGCGACTGCCTCGATCGCTACCTCGTGCGCATCGAGGAGCTCAAGCAGTCGATCCGCATCCTGCGCCAGTGCCAGAAGCAGATCCCGCCCGCGAGCTCGACCGGCGAGGGCCGCTTCATGATCGACGACGCGCGCTGCGCGTTGCCGCCCAAGACGGACACGTACAACACGATCGAGTCGATGATCCGCCACTTCAAGCACGTCATGGACGGGATCAAGATCCCGGCCGGCGAGACGTACACGTTCGTCGAGGGTGGCAACGGCGAGCTCGGCTTCTACCTCGTCGCCGACGGCACCGGCCGTCCCTACAAGGCGTACGTGCGATCGCCGTCGTTCGTCCACCTGTCGACCGCGAGCAAGATCATCCAAGGACACCTGATCGCTGACATCGTGCCGATCTTCGGCATGATCAACATGATCGGCGGGGAGTGCGACAAGTGAGCGAGACGGCCGCCCCCGACACCGTGACGCTCACGATCGACGGCCAGTCGATCACCGTGCCGAAGGGGACCAACGTCCTCGAGGCCGCCAAGCTCCTCGGCAACGAGATCTCGGCGTTCTGCTATCACCCCGGCCTCAAGGTCGTGGCGCAGTGCCGCCAGTGCCTCGTCTCGGTCGAGAAGAACCCGAAGCTCCAGCCGAGCTGCCAGCAGACCTGCGGCGAGGGCATGGTCGTCCACACGACGGACACGCTGTCGACGAACGCCCGCCGGCAGATGCTGGAGTTCACGCTCGTCAACCACCCGATCGACTGCCCGATCTGCGACAAGGCCGGCGAGTGCACGCTGCAGAAGCTGTACTTCGACGCCGACAACCACGACTCGCGCGTCGACACCGCGAAGGTCCACAAGGACAAGGCCGTCGATCTCGGCCCGACCGTGGTCCTCGATCAGGAGCGCTGCATCCTGTGCTCGCGCTGCATCCGCGCGTGCGACGAGGTCGCCGGCGTGCACCAGCTCGACTTCGCGCACCGCGGCGATCACGAGGTGCTCACCACGGCCCCGGGCGAGTCGCTCGACAACCCCTACTCGCTCAACGTCGTCGACGTGTGCCCGGTCGGGGCGCTGACGTCGAAGGACTTCCGCTTCACGATGCGCGCGTGGGAGCTCGAGGCGACGCAGTCCGTGTGCAACGGCTGCTCGACGGGCTGCAACATCGAGGTTCACCACCGCAACGGGCGCGCGTGGCGGATCGTGCCGCGCTACAACGCGGCGGTCAACAAGTGGTGGATGTGCGACGAGGGTCGCCTCACCTACCACGACCTCCGCGAGCACCGCCTCGCGGGCGCTACGGTCGACGGGCTGCCCGCCGGCTGGGATCGCGCGATCCGCGTCGCCGCCGATCGGCTCGCCTCGGGGCGCGCCCAGGGTCAGCTCGCGGTCGCGCTGTCGGGCACGTGCACCAACGAAGATAACTTCGCGCTCGCCATGCTCGCCAAGAGCTGGGGCCACGGCAAGCTGCGCAGCGCGGACATCAACGCGAACCTCGCGGGCGTCAAGGCGATCGCCGCGGCGCTCGGCCTGTCGACGCTGCCGATCTTCGAGCTGCCCACGACGGTCAAGGCGATCGTCGCGCTCGGCGACGTGCTGCCCGGGGTCGACCTCGCGCGGCTCAAGGAGATCGAGTACGTCGCGCTGGCGTCGCACGAGCGCGGCCCGGTCGAGCACGCGCGCATCGCGCTGCCGATCGCCGCGTGGGCCGAGGTCTCCGCGACGGTCACCAACAGCGCCGGGCTGGTCCAACGGATGAACGCCGCGGTGCCCGCGCCCGGTCAGGCGCTGCCCGGCTGGGAAGCGGTCGTCCGGCTCGCGCAGGCGACCAGCGTCAAGCTCGCGTGGGCGAGCGCCCGCGAGGTCCACGCCGACATGACCGCTGCCGTTCCGGCGTGGAACGGCCTCAAGTGGGCGCGTGAAGCGCGCCCGCTCGCGCTCCGCTTTGCGGGGAGCCGAGGGTAATTCTCATGCTCGATATCCTGATCGCGATCATCGATTTTCCGGCGACCAAGTGGCTCCTGCTCATCATGGGCCTGGTGATGCCGCTCGCGTCGATCCTCACCTGGATGGAGCGGCGCCAGAGCGCGATGATGCAGGACCGGCTCGGTCCCAATCGCGCGAACATCGGCCCGATCAAGCTCAAGGGCATCCTCCACTTCATCGCCGATGCGGTGAAGATGATCTTCAAGGAGGACTTCATCCCGGCGAACGTCCACAAAGGGCTGTTCGCGCTCGCGCCCGTGCTCGCGCTCGCGCCCGTGCTGATCGCGTTCGCGATCATCCCGTTCGGCCCGACGATCTATCCGCACAGCCTGACGTCGACGATCGACACCTACGCGCTCGCGACCGCGCCGGGTAGCTACGCGTTCGCCGACTCGATCCGCCTGCAGATCTTCTCGATCGACTTCGGCCTGATCTTCTACTTCGCGGTGCTCACGCTGGCGAACTACGGCGGCACGATCGCCGGCTGGGCGAGCTACAACAAGTGGGCGCTGCTCGGCGGCCTCCGCTCGTCGTCGCAGATGATGTCGTACGAGGTCGCGATGGGCCTCGCGCTCATGGGCGTGTTCCTGTGGACCGGCACGCTCGAGCCGGGCGCGATCGCGCTGCACGGCGCGAGCGCGACGATGTCGCCGTCGAACCCGCTGAACTGGATGTGGCTGTGGCAGCCCGTCGGGCTCGTGCTGTTCTTCACCGCGGCGATCGCGGAGACCAAGCGCGCACCGTTCGACATCCCGGAAGGCGAGCCGGAGATCATCGGCTACTTCGTCGAGTACTCCGGCATTCGCTGGGGCATGTTCTTCCTCGCGGAGTTCATCGAGATCGTGTTCGTGTCGGCGGTGATCGCGACCATCTTCTTCGGTGGTTGGCAGCTGCCGTTCCTCGACGCCGACGGCTTCCGCATCGGCGGCTACATCGACCAGGTCACGCACATGTCCGTCGGCGGCACCGTGCTGCACCTGCCCCACCTCGTGGTGGTGCTGCTGCAGGCCGGCGCGTTCGCCGGCAAGGTCGTCCTGCTCTCGATGTTCCAGCTGTTCATCCGCTGGACCCTGCCCCACATGCGCGCCGATCAGCTGATGAACCTCGGATGGAAGTGGCTCCTGCCGCTCACGCTCGCGAACATCATGGTCACCGCGCTCATCAGACTGCTGTTCCTCTAGCTCGAAGGACGTATGAGCTCACACCAAGAAGCAGCGCCGTCCCACGACGGTCCCAAGGTCCTCGCGGTCTCCGAGCGGTCCCCGCGCGTCCGCTCGATCGCGGTCGTGCGCCCCGGCGAGCCGGACGTGAACTACCTCGCGGCGACCGCGAAGGGGCTCGCGATCACGCTCAAGCACTTCGCACGGAACTTCTTCCTGCCGATGAAGTCGGCCGACGAGCGGGCCAAGCCCGGCGCGCCGGTCGACGAGACGTGGAAGAACGAGATCGAGACCGTCCAGTATCCGGAGGAGAAGGTCACCTATCCGGAGCGCTTCCGGGGGTTGCATCGCCTGATGCTGCGCGACGACGGCGCGGTCCGCTGCGTGGCGTGCATGTGCTGTCCGACCGCGTGCCCGGCGCACTGCATCACGATCGTGCCCGAGGAGAGCGACTCGCTCCGCATCGAGAAGCGCCCGGCGATCTTCGAGATCGACGAGCTGCGCTGCATCGCGTGCGGTCTGTGCGTCGAGGCGTGTCCGTGTGACGCGATCCGGATGGACACCGGCGAGCACGCCAAGCCGGTCGAGGATCGCGCCCGCTCGATC
This sequence comes from Pseudomonadota bacterium, assembly GCA_026387715.1. Taxonomy (GTDB): domain Bacteria; phylum Myxococcota_A; class Polyangia; order Haliangiales; family Haliangiaceae; genus JABFXX01. The sequence goes on along the minus strand of JAPLLF010000190.1, from coordinate 7,160 downwards.
GAGACCAAGGAGACGATGATGGCGCGCGGCATCCAGTCCGTGGCCACCCAGGGCGGCGAAGGGCCGAACTGGCGCGAGACCGCGACGCCACCATCGAAGTGAGCGAAGCGAACGAGACCGGCTTTCGCCATCGAAGTGAGCGAAGCGAACGAGACCGGCTTTCGCCGGAATTGGTGAGCGAAGCGAACAAGTGATCTCAGCAGCGTTTTTGCTGTTGACGGATCGCCCTGTAGTCCGTAGCTTTGTTCTTGAGCACGGCGGTTCGATGCGAGAACCGAGGAACTCTGTCTCCTACAATTGCTATCTCGGGATCTGCCTCTGGTCTGGGTGTGCACGCCCGCTCGTCGGGAAGCCCAAAGGATTATCGTGGAGCCCACCTACGCACACGCGTAGGGGATAGAAATCCTCACGGTCGAACGGTCGTGCTCATCTTTTCTCCGACGGGGTGCAGCGTCTAAAACGCTGCACCTCTTCTGTTTTCTCGCTACTCTTTCGCCGTGACCCGCACGGGAGAACAGATGATCGCCGCGGGCGATCTCATCCTGGGCAAGTACCAGATCGAGGAGACGCTCGGTCGCGGTGGCATGGGCATCGTGGTCAAGGCGCGCCACACCGGGCTCGACGAGCTGGTCGCGATCAAGCTGCTGCGCGATGACATCGCGATCGACGAGGACACCATCGCCCGGTTCCTGCGTGAGGCGCAGGCGGTGGTGAAGCTCAAGAGCGAGCACGTCGCGCGGGTCTCCGACGTCGGGCGCTTCGAGGACGGCAAGCCCTACATGGTGATGGAGTTCCTCGAGGGCTCCGACATCGGCCAGATGATCGACCAGAACGGATCGCTGCATCCGTCGCTCGCGATCGACCTGCTGATCCAGGCGTGCGACGCGCTCGCCGAGGCCCACTCGATCGGGATCATCCATCGCGACGTCAAGCCGTCGAACCTGTTCGTGACGTTCCGACCCGACGGCTCGCCGATCCTGAAGGTCCTCGACTTCGGGATCTCGAAGTCGGCCGGCAACGACCTGTCGCTGACGCAGACGTCGTCGATGCTCGGCACGCCCGCGTACATGTCGCCCGAGCAGATGCGCAGCGCCCGCAAGGTCGACGCGCGCACCGACGTGTGGTCGCTCGGCTCGGTGCTGTACGAGGCGGTCGAGGGTCGGCTGCCGTTCGCCGCCGAGAGCTTCCCCGAGATGTGCGTGATGGTCGCGGTCGAGCAGCCTGCCCCGATGCTGAAGATGCCGCCGGCGCTGCAGCCGATCGTGATGCGCTGCCTGGAGAAGAACCCCGACCTCCGCTACCCGTCGGTCGCCGAGCTCGCGTTCGATCTCATGCAGCACGCCCGCGAGCCGCACCGGGCGCGGATGCTCGTCGATCGGATGTTCCGCACCCTCGGACGCCGCGCCGCGGGCATCACGGGTGGGAGCGATGGCGGGGCGACCGGCACGGGGATCCCGGTACACCTCGAGCAGCAGAGGTCGGCGCCGATCGCGGTCGCGAGCCCGACGATCAGCGAGCCCGCCCGAAAGTCGCGGCGGTGGCTCGGCTTCGTGGGTGCGGGAGTGCTCGCCGCGGTGGTTGGCGTCGCGATCGTCGCGTCGTCGTCGGCGCCGCCCACCCCGACCGATCCAGGATCGGCCGCCGTCATCCCCACCAACGATCCCACCGTCGCCGGATCCGCCCCTGCCAACGGATCTGCGGAGATCCGGCACGAAGCGGGCAGCGGCAGCGACGCGACGCCCCCCCAGGACGGCTCCGGCGAAGCGGGGCGGGGTTCCAGCGTGGCGATCGCGGTCGGCTCCGGATCGGCCGTCGGCGCGGGATCGGGTTCGGGCTCGGGCTCCGCCGCGATCGCCGCCACCACCCGCGTTCGCCCCAAGCCCATCGTGCGTACCATCAAGCCGGTGGGCTCCGGATCGGCCAAACCCAGCACCGGCATGAGCGCGGGCAGCGCCACGCCCAGCAGCGGCAGCAACAACGGCAGCGGCAGCGCCGTGCCCACCAAGCCGTCGTGCGATCCGTTCAACGGGAGAACCACGTGCAAGTGATCCCACGCGCCTTCCTCGTCGTCCTGGTCGCGACCGCCGCGATCGCGCACGCCGACGGACGCGACACTTCCGACGCTCAGCGTCTGTTCGACGAGGGACGCGCGCTGCTCGAGGCCGGCAAGACCGACGAGGCGTGCGAGAAGTTCGAGCTGTCGATCGCGAAGGATCCGCGCGCCGTCGGCACGTTGCTCAACCTCGGCCTGTGCAACGAGCGGCGCGGCAAGGTCGCGACCGCGCTCCAGCTGTTCCAGGAGGCGTTCGATCGCGCCGGCGAGGCCGGGCTCCCGCAGCACCGCGAGGCCGCGCAGGATCACATCACCAAGCTCGTGCCGACGGTGCCGGTGCTCGCGCTGCGCGTGGCCGCGGAGGTCGCCGGCCAGAGCGTGTTCGTCGACGACGTCGGCGTCAAGCAGCAGCGCGAGCTGCGGCTCGATCCCGGACCGCACAAGCTCGTCGCGACCGCACCCGGTCGCCTGCCGTTCGAGAAGTCGTTCGTGCTCGCGGCGTCCCAGCGCACGACGATCGACGTGCCCGCCCTCGAGCGGCCGAAGCCGTCGACCATCGTCGAGCACGCGAGCTCGCGGCGCCTGATCGGCAAGGTCGTCGCCGCGTCGGGCGGGGGCTTGCTCGTCGGCGGCGCGGTGATGACGACGCTCGCCTACCGCAGCTATCACCGGCAGTTCGACAACGGCAATTGCACGACGGTCGGCCACCAGGACCTGTGCAACGACACCGGCCAGGATCAAGCGACCCGGGCGCGCAACACCGCGACCGGCGGCCTGATCATCGGGGTGGTCGGCGGCGTCGCGCTCGCCGCCGGGGTCGTGGCGTGGGCGACCGCACCCGACGAGCGCCGCACGCGGCTCGTGCCGTCGGTGTCGAGCTCCGGCGCCACGCTGTCGCTCGTCGGTCGGTTCTGACGCGGTTCTGACCTACGGGCCGAAACCCTCGATCAGCTCGATCCAGGAGAACGTCACGAGCGGGGTCTTGCTCGGGAGCAACAGGTCGGTGCGGGCGGTGAGCTCGACGTGCGCGTTCGGGAGCGGTACGAAGTTCGTGCCGATGGCACTCGACGCGCCGGTCGCATCGACGACCCGGCAGCTGACCATGGCGCTCCCGAGGGAGCGTTGCACCACGAGGGTGAGATCGAACGGTCCGGTCTGGCCGGTCGCCGTGACCTGCAAGGGGATGGGCGGGTTGCCGCTGACGGGTGTCGCGACGAGCATGACGCCCGTCGTGGTGGTCTGCAGCTCGCAGTAAAATTCGTTGGTCAGCTGCGGGCCACTGCTGGCCTGGACGAGCGCGATCCCGGCGGTGACGCCGGAGGCGTCGAACGCGACCCGGGTCTTGAGCTGAAGATCGGAGCCCAGCGGCGCGGTCGACACCAGCGATCGCCACGCGATGGTTGGCATCGCGTCGGCCACGACGCGCAGGACGTCAGCCGACGGCGCCACCACCCAGCCCGACGGCGGCGGCACCCAGCGCTCCAGGGATACGTCGACGAAGCCGTCGAACAACCGGCGGCTGTGCTTCACCGTCAGATCGGGGTCGCACGCGTCGCCGATCGCGTCCACGTCGTCCGCCCCGACCAGCTGATCGGGGTTGGACACGAGCGGGCAGTTGTCGCACCAGTCCTCGACGCCGTCGCCATCCTGATCGCCCGCGGGGCCCGCCGAGCACAGGTCGCACGCGTCGTCGACGAGATCGCGATCGATGTCGACCCCGGTCTGGAACAGGCAGGTATCGCAGCCGTCGAGCACGCCGTCGTTGTCGGCGTCGAACGGCACGGTGCTCACCCCGGCGTGGCAACCCTCGCAACCATCGTCCTTGCCGTCGGCGTTGTCGTCGACGAACGTGGGCGTGCCGATGCAGTCGTCGCAGCCGTCGTCGCGACCATCCTGATCGACGTCGCGGCCGATCGTCGTCGTGCAGACGTCGCAGCCATCACCGACCCCGTTGCCATCCGCGTCCTCCTGGCCCGGGTTCGGATCGGACGGACAGTTGTCGCGATCGTTCGCGACGCCGTCGTGATCGCTGTCGCGATCGGTCGGATCGAGCCCGATCACCGTCGAGCAGCCGACGACGGCGAGCGCGAGCGCGAGCGCGACGCTATGGTTGCTTGGAGTAGACATCGAGATAGTAGAAGGTGGCCGCGCTCGTGGTCTCGAGGCGAATCCCCTGAGCAGACCCCGTCCGCTCGAGACCGCCCTTCGCGACGACCCCGGCGATCTCGCACTCAAACCCATGGACCGGGATCATGCCCGTGGGGACGAGCTCGTTGAAGACGCGCAGCGTCAGCTTCGCCGGCGGCTCGCCTGGAAACGCCGTCACGTTCACGGTGGGCGCCATGTTCGTCGTCTGGATCTCCGCCCGCACGCTCCAGCCCGCGGCGTCGTGCTGGAGCAAGCACGCCCACGAGCCGAACGAGTCGTCGAACAGCCGCACGCCGATCGCGTCGTCCGCAAGCGCGACCGGGCGATCGAACGTGGTCGCGACCACCCACTCGCGCGGCAACGCGGCGACGAGCCGGACGGCGTAGAGCTCCATGGCCGTCGTCGGGTGAGCGTCGGTCGGCGTGGGCGTGGGCTGCGGCGCGCGCATCGTCCCCGCGCTGGTCTCCCACGCCTGCGAAGCGCCGGCCGGGTGCCACGCGTAGTCGTGGGGAAGATCGAAGCCGTCGAAGTACCGGCGGGTCTGCACCAGGTCGGGGTATGCGACGACGTCGCTGCAGGCGTCCCCCGTCCCGTCGCCGAGCGTGTCCGTCTGATCCGGATCGGCGATCGCCGGGCACACGTCGCACCCATCGGGGATCCCGTCGCCATCCTCGTCGTCCTGATCGCGCGCGCCCGGGCAGCGATCGCACGCGTCGTCGATCGCGTCGCGAAGCTCGTCGCCGTCCTGGTTGGCCTGATCCGCGTTGGGCGTCTCGGGACAGTTATCGTCGATGTCGATCACGCCGTCGCCGTCGCGATCGAGCGACAGCTCCGTGCGGTCGAGCCCGATCCAGGTGCTGCACGCGCCGAGCGCGCCGAGCGTCGCGACGATGATGCCCCTCCTCACGGCAGCGAGGATAGCGCGAGCAGGTGCGGTCCGCCCACTTCTGACTTAGGGCACGACCGCGAAGCCTTCGATCATCTCGACCCAGTCGAACGTCGCGATCCCGGTCGTGGTCGCGCCCACCGGCCGAGCCGCGGTCAGCGCGAGGAACGCGTTCGGCAGCGAGGGAGCGCCGACCTTGATGGCGTCCGAGGCGCCTCCGGCATCGACGACCTCGCAGGTGACCGTCGCGGAGTCGAGCGACTCGAGGTGCATCACGAGGGTGAGATCGAACGGCCCGGTCTGGCCGAGCACCAGCCCGGTGACGGGGAGCAGATCGGGCATGTGGTCGGTGATGGCGCTCGCGTGCAGCACCACGTCGGTCTTGTTGCGGTCGAGCTCGCAGCGAAATCCATGGGTCAGCATCGAGCCCACCGCGTTGGGGTCGCCCTGATCCAGCTCGATCCCGGCGACGACCTCGCCGGTGTCCGCGAAGTCGACGCGCGTGGTGATCCTCACGTCGCTGCCATCGAAGGCGAGCGCCGTGTTCGTTCGCCACGTCGGCGTGATCGTCACGTCATCGAGCGTCACGCGCATGCGACCGGTCGCCGGATCCAGCGCCCACTTCGAGGGCGGCGACCGCCATCGATCCTGCGACAGATCCTCCTGGCCGTCGCCATCCTGGTCACCCGGGGGCCCGGCAGAGCACCGATCACACGCGTCATCGACGTCGTCGCGATCGACGTCGACCCCGGTCTGGAACAGGCAGGGATCGCAGCCGTCGAGGATGCCGTCACCGTCGACGTCGAACGGCACCGTGCTCACGCCCGCGTGACAACCCTCGCAGCCATCGTCGACCCCGTTGCCGTCCTCGTCGATCGAGGTCGGCGTTCCGAGGCACGCGTCGCAGCCGTCGTCCTGGCCGTCCTGGTCGACGTCACGCCCGGTCGTCGCCGTGCAGGCATCGCAGGCATCGCCCACCCCGTTGCCATCGGCGTCGGCCTGGCTCGGGTTCGAGTCGAACGGACAGTTGTCGCGATCGTTGGGGATGGTGTCGCGATCGCTGTCCCGCGCGGTCGAATCGAGCCCGATCACCGTCGAGCAACCGACGGCGGCGAGCGCGAGCGCGAGCCACGCGCTATTTCTGGTTGGAGAAGACATCGACATAATGGAAGGCGGTGAGGCTCGACGTCTCGAGGCGAATGCTGCGGTCGATCGGCGCGAGCTCGTCGCCGTTGATCGCGACCTCGCCGGCGATCGCGCAATGGAAGTTGAAGACCACGCGAAAGCCGCTGTCGTCGAGATCGTTCCACACCCGCAGCCTCACGGGCACCCCCGGTGGAGGTGCGGTTGGCAGTGGCGTGAGCGAGCGCGTGATGGATCGTTGCGCGTCCACGGTCTCCGCCTTGACCCTCCAGCCGTCGAGATCACGCTCGAGCAGACACGCCCACGAGCCGAACCGATCGTCGACCAGCCGCACGCCGATCGTGTCGCCGTCCTCGGGCGCCGTGGGCAGATCGAACGCGGTCTCCACGACCCACTCGCGCTGGGACTGGCGCACGAGGTGCACCGCGTAGAGCTCGCTCGCGGTCCGTGGGTGAGGGGTCATGAGGGTGGACGCCGGGAGCACCGCGTGGATGGCGCCCATCCCGGCAATCCACGACGGCGAGCCACCCACCGGATGCCACGAGTAGTTCGGATCGCGATCAAAGTTGTCGAAGAAGCGGCGTTGCTGGGGGATCACTCCATCGCTGCAGGCGTCGCCCGTCCCGTCGCCGACCGTGTCGAGCTGGAGCGGATCGACGATCGCCGGGCAGACATCACAGCCATCGGGAAGACCATCGCCGTCCTCGTCGTCTTGATCGGGCGAGCCGGGGCAACGGTCACACGCGTCATCGACCGCGTCGCGATCCTCGTCGCCGGTCGGGGGCGAGCTCTTGCAGGGATCGCACGCGTCGCCGAGCTCGTCGCCGTCCTGGTTGGCCTGATCCGCGTTGGGCGTCTCGGGACAGTTATCGTCGATGTCGATCACGCCGTCGCCGTCGCGATCGAGCGACAGCTCCGTGCGGTCGAGCC
>JAPLLF010000252.1 GCA_026387715.1 Pseudomonadota bacterium | reverse complement strand
CTACGCCGCGCCCGAGCGCTTCGACCTGACCTACGTCGGCGAGGACGGCAAGAACCACCGCCCGGTCGTGCTGCACCGCGCGATCTACGGCTCGTTCGAGCGGTTCATCGCGATCCTCATCGAGCACTTCGCCGGCGCGTTCCCGCTGTGGCTCGCGCCCGTGCAGGTCGCGATCGTCACGGTCACCGATCGCGTCAACGAGCACGCCCACACGGTGCTCGCGCGGCTCGCCGCGCTGGGCTTCCGCGCGACGTTCGACGACGGCCAGGGCATGATGAACGCGAAGATCCGCGACGCCTCGCTCCAGAAGATCCCGTACACGCTCGTGATCGGTGACAAGGAGGTCCTCGCCGACCAGGTCAGCATCCGGACGTTCGGCGGCGACCCGAAGAAGATGGAGACGATGGCGTTCGACGCCTTCGCCGCGCGCCTCGCGCTCGACGCCCGCTACCCCTGAGGCGGCGCGTCGGGCGCGTCCGGCATCGCACGGAGCGACGCGAGCGGCGCGAGCAGCACCGGCACGAGCAACCCGAGGATCACGCCGACCCAGACCGCGGCGCGCGTGCCGATCGCCTCGGCGAGCACGCCGGCGACCACCGCGCCGAGCGCGAGCATCGAGCCCGAGAACACGTGGATCGCCGCGTTCGCGCGTCCGAGCGTCGCCTTCGGCAGCACCGTCTGGCGCAGCGTCACCGCCTGGATCACGAACGCGACCGCGAACCCGTCGCTGACGAACTGGTGGGCGACGAGCACGCCGATCGTGAGCACGGGCCCGCCGCCCGCGAGCGGGATCAGCAGCGCCCCCGCGACACTCAGCGTCGACGTCACGAGCAGCGTCGGGCCGAGCGCGATCTTCGCGACCAACCAGCGCGACACGATCGCGCCGCCGAGCGAGCCGATGCCACCCACCGCGATGATCGCGCCGAACGTCGCCGTCGACAGGTGCAGCGTCCGCAGGCAGAACACGGTGTAGAGCGCCATGAAGAAGCCGCCCGAGATCGACCACATGCCGTGGGCGACGACGAGCGGCCGCACGATCGGGTGCGTGAAGATCGTGCGCAGGCCGAGCCGGAGATCGGCGACCCACTGGCGGCGGGTCACCACGTGCGCGACCGGCGGGTCTTCGCCGCGGATCCCCCCGAGCATGAACGCCGACCACAGGTAGCTCGCCGCGTCGAGCGCGACCGCGAGCGGGGCGCCGATCGCGGCGATCAGCGCCCCGGCGCTCGCGGGGCCACAGATCTCCGCGATCGCCTCGGTGGTCTCGAGCTTGGCGTTGCCCTCCGCGAGCTGGTCGCGCGCGACGAGCGACGGCAGGTACGCCACGTCGGTGATCTGGAACAGCGCGCTCGCCGCGCCGACGAGCGCGCCGACGACGATCACCTGGGCGATCGCCAGGAGCCCGAGCAGCCACGCGATCGACAGCGTCGCGACGACCACCGCGCGGAACACGTCGGCGAACACGAGGATCCGCCGCTTGTGGCCGCGATCGACGAAGCCGCCCGCGAACAGCGCGAGCACGAAGCCCGGCGCGAGCTGCAGCGCGACGAGCAACCCGACCATGCTCTCGGGCTGCGCGAGCGTCTGCACCGCGATGATCGGCAACGCGGTTCGCGTGATGCGCGAACCGAACGCGCTGATCGCCTGGGCCGACCACAGCCGCATGAAGTCGGCGTGGCCCCACAGGCTCGGGACGCGCTCCACGTTCAGAACGGAATGTCGTCGTCGGGGCCACCGCCACCGCCGCCACCACCACCGCCACCGCCGCCGTAGCCGCCGAAGTCACCGTCGCTCGGGGGCGGCGGGCCGCTGTCGTCGCTGCGACCACCGCTGCGACCGCCACCCTTGGACTCGGCGTCGCGACCGCCACCGCCGAGGAACTGCACCTCGGAGGCGATGATCTCCGTGATGTAGCGCTTGTGGCCTTCCTTGTCGTCGTAGCTGCGGGTCTGGATGCGGCCCTCGACGTAGACCTGGCGGCCCTTCGAGAGGTACTTCGAACAGACCTCGGCGCGCTTGCCCCAGACGACGACGCGATGCCACTCGGTGCGCTCCTGGCGCGCCCCGTTCTTGTCGTTCCAGCTCTCGCTGGTGGCGATCCGCAGCTCGCACACGCCCTGGCCGCTGGGCGTGTACCGCATGTCGGGATCGGCGCCGAGGTTGCCGACGAGGATGACCTTGTTAACTCCGCCTGCCATATCGATCTCGTATTTTCCCTCCCTCTGACCGAGGGAGTTGTGAATCGCTCCACCGCGGGGCGACGAGGTGGAAATAGCACGTGACTATGACAGGCCGGGAGATGTGATCTACAACGTCGTCGATGTACCGAGATCTCCGGGTCGCCGTCGTGATCCCCGCGTTCAACGAGCGACGCGCGATCGGCCCGACCGTCGAGACGATTCCGGATTGGATCGATCACGTCATCGTCGTGGACGACGCGTCGCACGACGAGACGGCGACGCTCGCCGACGCGGCGATCACGGCGAGCTCCCCGCGCGGCGAGGTGATCCGGCACGCGATCAACCGCGGCGTCGGCGCGTCGATCTCGACCGGCTATCAGCGCGTGCTCGAGCTCGACTACGACGTCGCGGTCGTAATGGCCGGCGACGGCCAGATGGATCCGGGGGATCTCCCCGCGCTGCTCGCGACGATCGCCGCCGGCGAAGCCGACTACGTCAAGGGCAACCGCTTCAAGCACCCCGAGATCTGGGGCGCGATGCCGCCGGCGCGCATCGTCGGCAACGTGCTGCTGTCGGCGGCGACGCGGGTGACCAGCGGCTATCGCCACGTGTTCGACTCGCAGTGCGGCTACACCGCGATCCGCCGCGAGGCGCTCGCGCGCATCGCGCTGGACGAGCTGTTCCCGCGCTATGGCTATCCCAACGATCTGCTGTCGCGCCTCCACGTCGAGGGCATGCGCGTCGTCGACGTCCCGGTGCGACCGATCTACGGCGACCACTGGAAGAGCGGCATCAACCTCGGCACCGTGATCCATCCGATCCCGTGGGTGCTGCTGCGGTCGTGGACCACGCGCCTCGCCGCGCGCGCGCG
>JAPLLF010001240.1 GCA_026387715.1 Pseudomonadota bacterium | reverse complement strand
GAGCTCGTCGACAGTTCGATCGTCGTCGAGAACGTCACCGCGATCGCGCATGCGATCGAATAACTACCACCAGGAGCTTAGTACCTATGCGCTTCATCCTCTCGCTCGGCTTGCTCGCCGCCTGCGGCGGCACGGATCCCTTCGAACCCGGTGGCGGGGATGATCCCGGGTCGGGCACCGCGACGCTCGTCGTCAACGGCAGTGCGACGGCCCAGCCGCGACTCGCCAACGCCCTCCAGCCGGGCGACTTCGACACCGAGTTCAACGTGCGCGTCAGCCTCAACAACGTGCCGATCACGACCGGCACCGTGACGATGAAGAGCGCGACCACGACGGTCGACCTGATCTACGAGCCGAACGGCAACAACGGCAACGGCAGCTGGCGTGGCACCGGCGGCGGCTACGACGAGGTCTACCAGCTCGACGTCGTCAGCGGTCCGGACGCCGTTCACGGGGTGCGCGTCGACGGCCCCGACGTCCACTCGTTCTCGGCGCCGCTCGCCGGCGCGGTCGTCGACTCCACGCTCGCGCTCGCGATCGCGTGGGATCGCGGCGAGACCGCCGACGCGGCCCTGCTGTACGCCGGCGACAACGGCAACGGCAACGGCATCACGATCGCCGACAGCGGGACCTACTCGCTCGCGCCGGCGACGCTGCGGTCCGAGAAGGACCAGTCCCGTCCCAACACGATCCGGCTCCGGCGCTCGAACCGGGTGACGCCGGTCGGTGCGGCCGGCGGATCCGAGCTGGCGGTGTCGGTCGAGAACGAGGTCGACGTCGTCGCGCAGCCGAACCCCAACGCCCCGTGACGATCGCGTGATCTCGAAGTAGGAGATCGCAGGAGATCGGGGCTGTGTGAGCCCCGCGCAGTGCGCAACGTTCGGACACGGGGAGCGGGCGAAGTTCGCGGACTTGCACGGGCACATCGAGTGCAAAGGTCGAGCGGATGCTTCGAACTACCTTATTTTCCTTGGCCATCGCCGCCGTGGGATCCGTGGGCTGCGTCGACACCAACGACGCCACCATCGAGCTCGCCCCGGACCTCGTGTCCTCGATCGATGGCACCCTGTCGGTGCGCGCGACCGCGCTCGCGGATCGTGCGCCGGCACCCGACGAGAAGTTCACCATCTCCGTCGAGTACACCGATCGTAACGGCACGCCCCACGCGATCGATCCCGTCGACGGCACCACCGGAACGGACGGGAGCTTCTCCACCGATCTGACCGGGCTTTCGTGGGATGGCACCGGCACGGTGACCGCGACGCTCGCGGGGGCCACCATCGCCGCGGCGGCCACGTTCGCGGTGCTCGATCGCACGCCCCCCAAGGTCACGATCGTCCCGCCGACCAATCTGCACGTCCGGCAGAACACCGACCTCACGATCCAGGTGCACGTGATCGACGAGATCGGCGTGAGCCAGGTGTTCTTCGAGACCGCGGGTCAGACCGGCAACAACAACAACAACAATCGCCAGCGCTCGACGGTGGTCGCCAGCGGCACGACCGACGCCATGATCGGCTTCGACATGACCATCTCGCAGAACGCCACCGTCGGCTCGACGATCACGGTCTACGCGCTCGCGGCGGACCTGTCCGGCAACCAGGCCGCGGCGACGCCGATCACCCTCACCGTCGACCCCCTATGAACCGCACGATCGGACTCACGCTCCTCGCAAGCGTCGGGGTGGTCACGACCGCGCACGCCAACCCGGCGGCGGAGAAGCCGCTCGCCGGCCTCGCGGTCGGCGTCGAGCTCGGCGAGCCCACCGCGGCGACCGTGGCGTACACCGTCGGCACGGTCACGATCGGCGCGGCGATCGGCACGGGCACCCTCGCGGGCGCGGGCCTGTCGATGCACGCCGACGCGACCTTCGAGGTGATGCGCCTGTCGCCGAAGATGCCGCTCGTCGTCGGGCTCGGCATGCGCCACTACCGCCACGGCTACGAGGCGATGTCGATCGACGAGATGCCCGACGCGCACACCGGCGCGCGCGCGACGATCGGCGTGGCGATCGATCGCCGCCCGCTCCAGCTGTTCGCGGAGCTGTCGCCCGGTGTCGACGTGTTCACGTCGCAGAGCTGCACGTTCGCGTCGGGTGCTCGCAGCATCTGTCCGCACGCGCAGGAGAACCCCTTCTTCATCCAGTTCGCGGTCGGTGC
>JAPLLF010000402.1 GCA_026387715.1 Pseudomonadota bacterium | reverse complement strand
GCGGTGATCCCGAACGCCACGAGCGGGAGCAGCAGCCACGCGGGCAACAGCTGGTGGGTGATCGTGTGCGTGCGGAGGTCGCCGCCGTGGACGCCGAGGGCCGCGATCGCCGCGACGGTGACCCACGAGGTCGACTGCGGGATCTTGAGGAGGTTCGCGAGCCCGAGCGCGAGGTTCGCCGCGCCCAGCACGATCAACGTCGTCGTCGGGTCGAAGCTCGTCGCCGGGACCAGCCCCGAGCCGAGCGTCTTGGCCACGCTGCTGCCGAACAGCAAGGCGCCCACGATCACGAAGACGCCGAACACCCCGGCGGCTCGCCCGGGCGAGATCACGCGGGCGCCGATGGTGGCGCCGAACGCGGGCGCGAGCCCGCTGCCACCCATGTTGAGCGCGAACCAGCCACCGAGCACGATGAGCGCCAGGTCCATCGGCCTCATATGATCCGTTATAACGGACGCCCGTTCCAATAACCAGGATTTGCATCCGTTATATGAGACTTCGTCACGATCGGTATCACTCGTGCCGGAGCGCGTCGATCGGGTTGAGCCGCGCGGCCTTGCGCGCGGGGAAGTACCCGAAGAGCACGCCGACAGCCGCCGAGAAGGCGAACGGCACCACGATCAGCAGCGGATCGATCTCGAGCGGGATGTCGAGCTTGCGCGTGATCGCGTACGAGCCGGTGAGCCCGAGGGTGATCCCCGCGATCCCGCCGATCGCCGACAGCACGACCGACTCGATCAGGAACTGGGCGAGCACGTCGCGGCCGAGCGCGCCGATCGCGAGCCGGATCCCGATTTCGCGCGTGCGCTCGCTGACCGCGACGAGCATGATGTTCATGATCCCGATGCCGCCGACGAGCAGGCTGATCGCGGCGATCGCGGCGAGCAGCGAGGTCAACACGCCGGTGATCGAGCCGACCATCGCGGCGATCTCCTTCATGTCGCGCACCGTGAAGTCGGGCGTCTCGCCGACGTGGAGGTGCCGCCGCACGCGCATCAAGGCGTCGATGTCGGCGCGGATGCGTCCGGACTCGGCCTCGTCGCGCGCGGACACGAAGATCGCCTCGACGTCGTGCGTGCCGCTGATGCGGCGCTGATGGGTCGCGAGCGGGACGACGATCAGATCGTCCTGATCCTGGCCGAAGCTCGACGACCCCTTCGGGGCGAGCACGCCGACCACGCGCAGCGAGATGTTGCCGATCCGGATCGTCGCGCCGATCGGATCGGTGATCCCGAACAGCGCGTTCCGGACGGTCTGGCCGAGCACGCACACCGGCGCGCCGACCCGCAGCTCGGCGTCGTTGAACAGCCGGCCGGTGGCGAGGTGCCACGACATCACCGTGAAGTAGGCGGCGCTCGAGCCGTTGACGGTCGTCCGCCGGCTCTGGCCCGCGTACACGGCCACGCCGCTCCGCGTGACCGTCGGCGCGACCCCGGCGATGCCCGTGATCTCCCGCTGGATCGCGCGCGCATCCCGCTCGTCGAACGGCGGGGCGTCGTTGCGGTGGGGCGGGCCACCACTGCTCGGCGCGCCGGGCACGACGAACAGCAGGTTCTGGCCGAGCCCCGACAGGTCGTTGCCGACCCGCGCGGACGCGCCGCGCCCGAGCGCGATCATCGCGATCACGGCCGCGACGCCGATCAGGATGCCGAGCATCGTCAGCATGGATCGCATCGGGTTGCGCCGCAGCTGACGCAACGTCTCGTGGATGGCGTTCCAGACGATCATGCGGCAGCTCCTTCGGCGGTGGCGATCGCGAGCGGCGTCTGGCGCACGTCGCTGACGATGCCGCCGTCGAGGAAGCGCACGACGCGGCTGGCGTACAGCGCCATGTCGGCCTCGTGCGTCACCATCACGATCGTGATGCCGCGCTGGTTGAGCCGGGTCAGCACCTCCATGATCTCGCGGGCGCGCGCGGTGTCGACGTTTCCGGTGGGCTCGTCGGCGAGCACCACCGCGGGGTCGGTCACGAGCGCGCGGGCGATCGCGACGCGCTGCTGCTGACCGCCCGAGAGCTGCGCTGGCGAGTGGTGCTCGCGGCCGGCGAGCCCGACCTGCGCGAGCGCCTCCATCGCGCGCGCGCGGCGGACGCGTGCGTGGACGCCGCGATACATCAGCGGGAGCTCGACGTTCTCGACCGCCGAGGTCCGCGGCAGCAGGTTGAAGCCCTGGAACACGAACCCGAGGAAGCGGCGGCGCAGCCGGGCGCGCTGATCGTTGTCGAACCTCGACGTCGGCACGTCCTGGAACAGGTACTCGCCGCGGGTCGGCACGTCGAGGCAGCCCAGGATGTTGAGGCAGGTCGACTTGCCCGAGCCGCTCGGGCCCATGAGCGCGACGAACTCGCCGGTGTCGATCTGGAGCTCGATCTCGCGCAGCGCGGCGATCTCGCTCTCGCCTTCGCCGTAGAGCTTCGAGACGCGTTGCATCGACATCAACATGGTCACCTCGTGTTCGCGATCACGAGCTCGCCGAGCGCGACCTGCGTGGTCGCGGGCAGGCGGATCGCGGCCTGGGTCTCGTTCTCGCCGAAGATGATGACCTCCACCGCGACCGGCCCACCGGCGCGCAGGATCCAGACGTGTGGCCCCACGAGGGGCTCGAGGTTCGGCGGCGTGAACCGGAGGGCCTGGTTCGCGACCACGAGCTCGTTCGCGAGCTTCTCGACGACGATCTCCGCCGTGGCGGTCATGCCCGGGCGCAGCGCGAGGTCGGGGTTGGAGACCGCGAGCTCGGCCTCGTAGCTCACCACGCGATCGACGACGCGCGACGCGTTGTGCACCGTCAGGACCTTCGCGTCGAACGTGCGCTCGACGTACGCCGCCACCGTGAACCTGGCGAGCTGCCCCTCGCGGACCTTGCCGATGTCGGCCTCGTCGACGTCCACCGACAGCTCCAGCGCGTGCAGATCCTCGGCGATCTGGAACAGCACCGGCGTCTGGAACGCGGCGACCACCGTCTGGCCTTCCTCGACGGTGTGCGACAGCACGATGCCGTCGATCGGCGACCGGATCTCGGTCTTGGTCAGGTTGGTCGTGGCGACGCGCTCGGTCGCCGTCGCCTGGCGGTGGTTTGCGGAAGCGAGGCTGACGGCGGCCTCGGCGCGCTCGGCCGCGGCGGTCGCGGTCTCCAGCTCCTGTTGCGAGACGACGCCGCGCGCGTAGAGCGCCTTGTCACGTGCGCGCAGGAGCTCGGTCTCGTGCTGGGTCGCGCGCGCCTGCCGGAGCTGCGCGGCGGCCTGCTCGCGGACCGCGCGCGCTTGCTCGAGCTGCGCGCCGAGGATCTCCGGATCGATCTCGACGAGCGGCTGCCCCTTGACGACCCGCGCGTTGTCCGTCACCAGCAGGCGCTTGATCTTCCCCGAGACCTCGCTGCCCACCGCGACCACGTTGCGCGCCTCGAGCGTGCCGGTCGCGGTGACCGACACGGTCAGCTCACCGCGGGCGAGTGGGGCGGTCTGGTAGGCGATCGGCACCGTCGTGCCCCGGTGGCGCCACCAGCTGACGCCGGCGACGAGCATGCCCGCGATCGCCGCCAACACGATCACGCGCACCACGATCCGTCGGAGCCGTCCGTGTCGACCCTGCTTGACGATGGCGGCCAGATCCGCTGCTGCTGCCGTGACCATCGGTTCCATGCCTCGAGCTGGTGCAAGCGCCGTTCTCACGCGGCGGGCGTCGATCCGCGCGGTGGGTGCGCGCGCGTACATCGCGACGCGCCGGATCCGCGCCAGATCACCGGCTCATCGCGTTGCGGACCTCGCCGGCGAGCACGTCGCTGAGCGTGACGATGCCGATCAACGCGCCGTGCTCGACGATGGGCAAGCAGCCGATCCGTGCCTCCGCGAGTCGCCCGGCGATCTCGGTGAGCGAGTCCTCCGGACCGGCGGTCTGTGGCGAGCGCGTCATCGCGCCCGACACCAACCCTTGCTTCCAGTCGCCGGTGAACCCCAGGTGGGCGCGAAACCCGAGGATGTCTCGCTCCGACAGCACGCCGATCAGCCGGCCGCCCTGGAGCACCGGCAGGTGGCGAATGCGGTGCTCGTGCATGAGCTCGTGCGCAGCGCCGAGCGACGCGGTGACTTCGATCGACCTGGGTTCGCGACGCATGATGTCCTTGACCTTCATGAAGTCGGGTCGAGCATGTCGTGTGCCAGCACGGCGTTGCGCGGCGGGAGTCGTCAGGTGCACGGCTTGCACGAGCGAGTCCCATGAGGAACTTCGGCGGGCTCGTGTTCTGGTCGGTTCTCGCCCTCGGGCGGTGCCGCTCGTCCGCAGGCTAGCTGGATCCCGCTGACGGACGTCGACATCGCGCAGCGGCGAAGTGGGTCGAGAGGCGAAAGGTCGACATCCTGGGCGGCGCGAACTTGTTCGCTCCGCTCACCATGCCGCTGCGCCTACTTCGCGCACGCCCGGCACGTCCTGCGTCCGGCGCGGCCTTTCCGTGAAAGTTCTGCGCGAACGCCGCCGTCGTGAACCCGCATCCGAGGCGGCGACGTCCTGGCGCGAACCCTTCGTAGGGGATGGTGGCTCGTAGCTCGCAAGGAGCTTGTTCATGCTGATTCAAAATGAAGCGTCCCTCGACCGCGTCGTGCGGGTCCTGCTCGGCCTCGTGCTGCTCTCGCTCGTGTTCGTCGGTCCTCACACGATGTGGGGGTTGGTCGGGCTCGTCCCGCTGATGACCGGGCTGGTGGGCTTCTGCCCGCTGTACCGGCTGCTCGGCGTCAGCACCTGTGCGGTGCCGCCCCGTCGCTCGCAGGCGGTGTGACATGGGCAAGCCCGCACCCTTCCCGCATCACTACGAGGTGGCCCTCGAGGGTCGTCAGCTCCTGGCTCCGCCGCGCGCGCCGATCGCGGTCGGGGCACCGCCCCAGTTCGGGGGCGGTGACACGGTCTGGAGTCCGGAGGACCTGCTCGTCGGGGCGACGCTCGAGTGCCTGTGGACCACGTTCGAGGCGTACGCGCGCCACGACGACCTGGCGTTCGCCGACTGGCGCGGCGCCGGCGTCGGGGTGCTCGACAAGGGACCCACCGGGCCGGTGTTCACGTCGATCACGCTGTCGGTCGGCATGGAGGTCGCCGCCGTGGACGTCGAGCGCGCGCAGCGGGTGCTCGCGACCGCCGAGCAGCACTGCATCATCTCGAACGCGCTCCGCGTGGCGGTCACCCTAATCCCAACGATCAGGGCGCGCGCGGCGAGTTGAACTTCGCGTTTGAAACAGGTGGCCAGGCGATCGCCCGACCTCGTGGGTCCGAGGAGAACCCGCGCCTCGC
>JAPLLF010000618.1 GCA_026387715.1 Pseudomonadota bacterium | reverse complement strand
GTGACGTTCGCGCTCATGATGTTGCCGGTCAGGTTGCCCGGCGTCATCGCGCCGTAGATGATCTGGGTGACCGGGCCGAGCGCCTTGGTGGGCGTGACGTCGGTCTCGCCGGTGACGCGCGCGGCGACGAAGCCCATCACGACCGCGAGCGGGATCGCGATGATCGCCGCCCACACCGGGATGTGGAACAGGATCGACATCAGCGCGACGACGATCGGCGACAGCACGACGAAGCCCGCGGGGAACCACCAGTCCGGAGTCTCGACGGCGGCGATGCCGTCGGTCGGCGCGCTCGCGCGATGCTTGCCGAACAGCCGCGTGATGCCGACGAGCGCGCGGGCCAGGCTGCGGAAGTCGAGCACGAACGACGTCAGGCCCGCGCCGACGAGGACCGCCGCGCCCGGCCACACGGTCCACCCGACGATCGCCTTGTACGAGACCTCCGCCACGAGCTTCTGCTCGACGAGCGACGGCGCGAGGTAGCCGTAGGTGAAGATGGCCCCGACGAGCAACGAGACGCCGGTGCGGAAGCTCATCAGCGCGCCGCCGCCGAGCAGCACGACCTCCATCTTGAGGGCGAGCGTCCACGCGATCAGCTTGTGCCCGCCGATCGACAGCGGCAGCGAGATCGCGCCGGGGATCAGCTTGAAGCCGTCGCGCAACATCGCGAGCGAGCCGCCGAGGAGCGCGGCGACGCCGAGCGCGGCGACCTTCGCCATGCCGGCGCCCGAGGCGGCGCCGTGGATCGAGGTCAGCGTCTCGGCGGTCGCGGTGCCGGTCGGGAACGCGAGCGCCTCGCGGTTGATCAGCTGGCGCTTGATCGGGATCGCGGCGAACACGCCGAGCGCGGCGATCAACGCGAACCACACGATCATCGACATCGTGTTGGGGCGGATCGTGGTGATCATCATGAGCGCGCCGAACGCGGCCATGTTGCCGCCGCCGGTCATGTAGCCCGCGCCGGAGGCGACGGTCGTCAGCGCGTTGTTCTCGAGCACCCCGAACTTGCGCGCCGGCCGCCTGCGCGACCTGGAAGAACGCGAACGCGATGATGCACGCGGTGAGCGTGACGCCCACGCTCCAGCCGGTCTTGAAGAACACGTAGAGGTTGGAGACGCACAGGACGCTGCCGATCAGCATGCCGCCGACCACCGCGCGGATCGTCAGGTTCGTGTCGTTCGGCTTGTAGGTGTCACGAAGCCAGACGCTCTCGGGATCTTCAGGGGGCGTGCTGGACAAGGGCGATACGTATATACCCGACCCGGCGCGAGGCGATCCACCCCGACGGGGCGAGTTGCCCCGCGAGCGTACGAGGTAATTAGCCGAGAACACACGCGGGTCGAGGGCACACCCGGTGCACAGAGGCTCGGCACCTATGAAGATCCTCAGCAAGACGCTCCTCCTCGGTCTCCTCACCCTCGGCGCCACGGCCTCGGCCGACGCGCCCAAGGCAGACCCCAAGGCGGAAGTGAAGCCGAAGCCGGTCGCGAAGCCCGAAGCCAAGACCCCGACGGACGCGAAGGTCGATGCCAAGGCGCCGACCGACGCCAAGGCGCCGGTGGATGCCAAGGCGAAGCCGGCGACGGACGCCAAGGCGAAGCCGGCGACGGATGCCAAGGCGAAGCCGGCGACGGACGCCAAGGCGAAGACCGACACCAAGGCCGGCACCGGCAAGGGTGACGGCACCGGCGGCGGCATGGGCACCGGCGGCGGCAATGCCGACGCGGCCAAGGACGCGACCAAGCCGGCGATGAAGACCGACGCGAAGCCGGCGGCGAAGACCGACGCGAAGGCGACCGCGAAGACCGCGACCGACGCGAAGCCGGCCGACACCATGAAGGCGCCGGCGGACGCGAAGGCGCCCAAGGCCGACGTCAAGGTCAAGGCCGAGCCGAAGACCCCGGCTGCGCCCGCGACCAAGTAACAACGGAAACGGAAACGTAAACGAAAACGTAAACGGACGAGTTTACGGGCTTCTTCGTTTACGGTTACGTCGGCGTTTACGTTTGCGCTTTTTGATCGCTATTCGTTGATCAGCTGCGTCGGATCCTCGGGCCACTGGTGCCGGGGATATCGGCGCGCGAGCTGCTTCCGCAGCGCGGGATAGTGCCGGACCCAGAAGCCCGGCAGATCCTGCGTGACCTGCACGGGCCGCTGGTTCGGCGCGAGCAGGTGGAGGACGAGCGGCACGCGTCCGTCGCCGACGGCGGGGGCGCGCGCGAGGCCGAAGAAGTCCTGCATGCGCGACGCGATCCACGGTGGCTGATCCGCCGTGTAGTTGATCGCGAGGTGCTTGCGGCGCGGCAGATCGAGGTGCAGCGGCGCGAGCCGGTTGACGAGCGCGCGGTGCTCGCCGAGCCCGGCGTCGATCATCGCCATGAGGCCGAGCGTGCGCAGCTCGGCGAACGACACGCAGCCCTCGCACGCGCGCGCGACGATCGCGCCGAGCGCCTCGTCGGTCGGCGCCACGAGCTCGGGCTTGTTGGCGATCCTGGCGACCAGCGTGACGCGCGCGCGCCACTGCGCGAGCGCGTCGGCGTCGACGAACTGCTCGATGCCGGCGGCGATCGCCTCGCGCGCGAGGATCGCCGCGGCCGCGGGGCCGGCGCGACGGGCGCCCTCGACGTCGCGGGTCTCGTCGATCGCGAGCCCGTCGTAGACCACGCGCGTGAGCCGCTCGACCCGTTGCTTGGCGGCGTTCCACGCGAGCTCGTCGCGCTCGGCGATCCGGTCCTCGTAGCCGAGCAGCCAGCTCGCGTCGATCGCGGAGGCGCGGCGGATCTGGACCTTGCTCGCCTGGCCGCGCGTACCGGTCTCGGCGACGTCGACCGCGACGATCAGCTCGGCGTCGAGCACCGCGGAGCTCGGCGCGAGCGTGCCGCTGCCGCCGCCCGCGAACACGAACTCGGCGCTGCGCGGCGCGCGCCGCTTGCCGACCCGATCGGGGTACGCGGCGAGGATCGCGAGCTTGAGCTGCTCGTCGACTCGATCGATGGAGTGGTCGCGCGAGCGATCCGGCGCGCGCGCGATGCGCCGGAGCTGCTGCGCGGTGCGCTCGACGACCTGCGCGGTCGTGCGGTCGAGGTCGCGGCTCTTGTGCGCGATCGCGTCGAGATCGTCGAGGAGATCGGAGGTCGAGGTCACCCGCGCCGTCGCGTTCGGGCCGCGGCGATCGAGCCGCAGCTCGCGGGCGCCGAGCAGCGCGGCGAGCGTGCAGCCGTCGTCGACGCCGAGGTCCTCGGCTTCGCACACCAGGCGGCCCTGGCGCGGGTGCACCGGGAACCGCAGCATGCGGCGCCCGAGCGGCGTGATGAGCTTGGCCCCGGAGGGACCGTCGGTGATCGCGCCCAGGCGGCCGAGTAGCTCGTCTGCCGCGGCCGCCGCCACCGCGGGCGGCGCCTCGAACCAGCGCAGCGCGCCGAGCCCCGCGAGGCCCGCGCCGTAGAGCTCGAGCGCCGCGCCGGACAGATCCGTACGTCCGATCTCGGCGGCCTCGAACGCGCGGCGGCCGTCGTGATCGTGCCTGGTGTACAGCCGCAGCACCCGGCCGGGGCGCGTGCGCCCGGCGCGGCCCGCGCGCTGCGTGCAGCTCGCGCGGCTCACCGGCTCGATCTGCAGCGACGGCAGGCCGGACCACGGCGAGTGGCGCGCGATGCGGGCGAGGCCGCTGTCGATCACGCACACGACGCCGTCGATCGTCACGCTGGTCTCGGCGAC
>JAPLLF010000506.1 GCA_026387715.1 Pseudomonadota bacterium | reverse complement strand
GAACGCGTCCTCGGTGGTCGGGGACTTGCCCAGCGTCATTCGCTGATCAGATCAAACGTCGTCGTCGACGACAACCAAAAAACACCAAACTTCTAGGAGATCAACGAGTAGGGGGAATGGTAATGCGACAACTGATTGCGGGTGCACTGTTCGCGGGCGCGTTGGTTCTTGCCGGATCCGGCTGCACCAAAGTTTTCATGCAGAGCCACGACAAGACGGTGGCTGCCAAAAAGAACAACGACGTCGCCTACCTGACCAAGGTGTGCAACGGCGAGATTCGACTCCGCGTCGAAAGCGACAAGCGAGAAGCGTGCGCGTGGCTGGCCGCGACCGCCCCCCTCAACTGCGAGACCCTGGTCCAGTCGTACGCCGACGGACCCGGAAAACGCACCACGATGCCCGGACCGGACGACCTCGCGATCCAGCTGAAGATGGCGAAGAAGTTCCTCGAGTGCGGCAAGATCAAGGAGACGTTCGAGCTCGTGGTTCAGGACAGCTACGCGACCGAGGGCGCGATGCTGATCGAGCTCGAGGATGGCGGCGAGAAGGTCGAAGATGCTTGGGTCAAGTACCTCCAGGAAAACAAGGGCGCCGCGTTCATGGAGGCGCGGAGCCCTGAGAGCGCCATGGGCCAGATCAACAAGTGGCTCGAGAAGAAGCACCACGTTGGTCATTGCACCGAGACGATCGCCGCCGCCACGGGAGCCTCCGAGCTCGCCAGGGTTTGGGTGATGCCGCATTTCTCGGAAGCGCAGTGCACCGCGGCCGCGCCGCTGGTCGCGGATTTGCTGTTGAGCGAGAACTCCGATCATCGGCTGTGGGCGTGCAACGCGCTCGGCACGATCGGCAGCAAGGCGGTGTTGGCCAAGGTTCAGTCTACGGCGCGAAGGTCTACCCGGTCCGCGAAGCGTGCGAAGCCGCCGCCGGCAAGATCAAGCTGCGCGCGATGTGAGCCACGTCCCGGTGGTACCGTCGAGGTGTGAACATCGCGTGCATCGGCGGCGGACCAGCCGGCCTGTACCTCGGCATCCTGGTCAAGCGAGCCGCGCCGGAGCACGACGTCGTGGTCTACGAGCGCAACCGGCCAGACGAGACGTTCGGGTTCGGCGTCGTATTCTCGGACGCCACGCATGCGCGCTCGCCGCGAGGCTCATCGCGTGCGAAGGGCACGAGGTCGTCCTCGCTGTGGACGGAAAGCTCGCCCTCGAAGCATTCGCAGAGCGCGAGTGGGACATCGTCCTCATGGACGTGCAGATGCCAGTGATGGATGGCCTGCAGGCGACCGAGGCGATCCGCGCTCTCGAGAAGACGACGGGGCGCCCGCGCACCCCGATCGTCGCGCTCACCGCGTCGGTCCTTCCCGAGGAGATCGGCTCGTGCCTCGCGTCTGGGATGGACGAGGTCCTCGCGAAGCCGGTCACGAAGGCCGCGCTCCTCGACGTCCTCGCCCGCCGAGTCGCGGCTCGAGCTACTTCTCCCAGCGCTGGGCCATGAACTGCTCGTCCAGCGGCGTCTTCATGAAGTGATTGCCGAGGTTGGCGATCGTCTTCATCGCGACTCCGTTGAGGACGCCGAGGCCCTGCTCGCGCGTGTAGCCGGCGGCGACGAACGACTCGAGATCGGCGTCGGAGACGTGACCCTTCGTGCGGACGAGCGCGCGGACGAACCGCGCCAGCGCGGCGAGCTTGGCGTCGG
>JAPLLF010000392.1 GCA_026387715.1 Pseudomonadota bacterium | reverse complement strand
CTCGCCCTCGACGGCGACGCGATCGCGTTCACCGCTGACGCCGGGAATGGCTGCGCGACCACGGGCGCGGGCGCGACCTGCTTCGGGGGCGAGCGGGGTGCGCTCGGTCGCAGCAACGGCTGCGACGCGAGCGTGTCGACGAGCGCGCTCGTCCTGCCGTGAGTGGGTCCGGCTCGCGTGCTCGTGCTCGTGCTCGACCCGCGCCAGTCATCGCGGCGTCTTGTAGCGTAGCCGGCGCCTCGAGCCGCCACCCCTCGCGCGTGGCCTGCAACTCGGCGAGATGACACGCGTCGATGTGACAGGCTCGTCGCAGCGCGCGGCCTCCAGCTTGCTGGGTCCTTCGTCGTGCGCTCCTCCCTCGCGATCCTCGTCGGCCTCGGCCTCGGTCTCGGCTGCTCCCTGCTGCCCGCGTGTGTCTCGTCCGACGACAAGGGGCCTGAAGAGGAGCTGCCCCCCGATGGGGGCAAGGCCGACTCCATCCGTACCCCGATCGATCACGGGGCGATCGTGTTCGGGGCGCCGGCGACGTCCGCGCTCACCGCCGACGAGCACTTCCACGCGTGGACGTTCGAGCTGACCGGCGACGCCACGGTCGACCTCGCGACGACCTACGCGGTCCGCGGCCAGCGCAAGACGGACACGGTGCTCTATCTCTACAAGGAGGGCGCCGCCGGCTGGGGTTCCTACATCGCGCGCAACGACGACACCGGCAACACGGTCTACTCGAAGCTGTCGCGGTCGCTCGGCGCGGGGCGCTATCGCGCGCTGGTCAAGGGGCACCTCGCGTCGACCACGGGCAAGTTCAAGCTCTCGGTCGACTGTGCAGGTGATGGCTGCGCACCACCGCCGCCGCCGTCGTCGAGTTGCCTGTTCGGCGCGACCTTCGACGACATCGCGACGAACCCCGCGCTGCGGAACAACGCGACGCAGTCGATCACCGCGGCCACGCTGGCGACCTACACCGCGGAGCAGCAGCGACGGTTGGTCGTCGCGGTCCAGCAGTCCTCTCACACCGACGTGATGACGCCGGCGGAGGCGCTCGCCGTCGTCGACCAGATGGAGGTCGGGATCGACTACGTGACCGAGACCGCCAGCCTTCGCCAGTTCGCCGTCTACGAGTACGGCGTCGGTGACAACTCGTACGGCGGGATCTTCGACAACCAGACCGGCGCGCTCGTCTCGTCGATCCACGACGGTGATCTCGCGAACTGCACGGTGACGACCGAGGTCTGCCTGCTCCCCGCCGACTATCACGTGATGGGCACCGACCCGGCGTTCACGCACGCCGCGGTCCGCGTGATCACGAGCGCGAGCCAGCTGTCGACGTCGGAACGCGCGCAGGCAGAGCTCACGCTGCGGCGCGTGTACGGCCCGGCGACGACGGTGGACCAGGGGATCGGGCTCGCGGATCGTCACCAGATCAACGTCCAGACCTATCGCCACATCGCCACGGGGCGCGACCTCACGGTGATCGAGTTCGGCGCGGGTGATACCTCGGTCGGGACGATCTTCTACGGGACGACCACGGTGCAAGCAGGCGCCATCGAGGACACGTTCATCACCGGCTGCACGATGTTCGCTACTTGAGCAGGTCGGTCAGCGCGGCGACGAGCTTGTCCTCTTCGCCCTTCTCGTAGCCGTACTGGATGTGGCGCACGATCCCCTTGGGATCGATCACGAACGTCGACGGCAGGTGGTCGGGATCGTAGCTCTTCATCGCCGGGCTGTTCTCGTCGGGGAGGAACACCGGGAAGATGCGCTTGAGCTTGAGCCCGCCGAGGAACTGCTTGCCGTCCTCGATCTTCTGGTTGAGGTTGACGGAGACGAACAGCACCTTGCCGGCGAACTTCGGCGCGATGCGGTCCCACGCGACGAGCTCCTTTTTGCAGGGCTCGCACCAGCTCGCGCCGAACGTGTAGAGCACCCACTTGCCGGCCATGTCCTTGAGCCGGAACTTCTTGCCGTTCGCCGCCTGGGCGTCGAGCTCGACGAAGTGGTCGCCCTTCTTGACCTCGGCGTGCGCGGGCGCCGCGGTCGCGAGGACGAGCGTGGCGATCAACGGTGCGATCTTGCTGGTCATGGTCGGGACTCCTCAGTACTCGGCCCCGACGGACAGGATGCCCGACGGGTAGATATCGGTGGCGCCGCCCTGCGCCCGCTCGCCCGCATTCCACGTCCAGTCGAACCGTTGGTAGTCGAACGCGAGCCGCGCGAACAGGTGATCGATCGGGCGGACGTCGATCCCCAGCCCGGCGGCGATCGCCCAGCGCCGCGCACCCCCGAACGCCATCGCGCCCGCCTCGGTCCCGCCGAACACCGGCTCGAACGCGACGTGCGCGCGCATCGTGACGTGCGTGCCGACCGGCATCGCGGCCGACGCGCCGAGCACGGCGTACTGGTAGTCGCCGTCGGGCGACCTCATCGGATCGGTCGAGTCGATCGCGAACGTACGATGCCCCAGGCCGATCATCGGCGCGAGCGCGAGCCGCGCGCCATGGACCAGCTCGTAGCTCGCGCGGATCTCCCAGCGCGAGATCGACGTCGGCGCATCGCCGTCGGCGAGGGCCGTCGACATCGACAGCGACCGCTCGGCGACGCCCGTGAGCGTCGTGTGCGCCGTCGGCCGCGCGCCGGCCTCGAACCGGATCGCGCCGATCGGAGACGTCGCGTAGTTGGGGATCGCGAGCGGGCCTGCCGCGAAGTCGCGGACGAGGACGCCGAACCCGACGCTCGCCGACAGGTGCAAGGTCTGCGCGGTCGAAGGACCCACGGCCACGTCGGTGGGGCTGGTGAGGGCCTCGATCTCGTCGATCCGGACGGCATCGCCGGCGTCGGGTGCCACGGGGGGCGCCACGGGGCTGGCGGAGGGCTCCTTCGTCCCCGGCGCGGCCGTCACCTGGGCCGCCGCCGCCGGCACCGCGGCGACCACCTCGTCGAACTTCGTCGCGAGGATCGCGAGATCCGCGGGCGACAGCGTGCGGCTGGCCAGCGGCATCTCGTCGAACGAGCGCAGCTCGCCGGCGCCGTCGTAGACCACGACCCGGAGGATCCACGCGCCGTGGGTGTCGACGAGCTCCGCGCCGATGACGCCGTCGCTGTGGAGCGCCTGGACGAGCGCGCGGCTGCCGCCGCGATGGTGCGTGAGCAGGGCGATGTCGGTCATCGCCATCGTGGCCGTCGCGACGTGCGCGTGGGCGACGACGGGCGCGAGTTGCTTGCTGATCGTCGCGTCGGCATCGCCGACGATCCCCACGAACATCACCGCCAGCTGCGCGAGCAACATCAGACCACCAGGCGGGTGGCGGCCGGGACCTGCATCGACGCGGTGACCCCGAGGTGGCCGTTGGGGAGCGTGCACATCGCGAAGTGCACGAGCGCGCGGTTGACCGGCCCGCTGATGATCGCGCCGTTGAACGTGAACAGCGCGCCGTGCCGCGGGCAGCGAAACCGGCCCGACGAGACCTTGCAGATCGCACCCTCGTGCGTGCACAGCGAGGTGACGGCGTAGTAGCCGTTGACGTCCTTGACGACGAAGAACCGGCCCGAGGTGATGTAGACCGGCGTGTCGAGGACGAACGCGGCCGGAAGGCCGACGTCGGTCGCGGTCCCGGCGCACGTCCCGGCGCTCGTCGCGTCGGGCTCGCTGCCCGCGTCGACGAGATCCGAGCCACCGTTCGACCCGTCGAGGCCGCCGGTCTCGATCGGACGCTGGTCGTCGCTGCACGCCACCACCGCGGCGCCGACCGCCGTGCCGAGGCACGCCACGCAGAAGTCGCGCCGGGACCAGGAGGGCAGCGGGGTACGAGCCATGGGAGGACTCAACCGCGCCTGCGGCTCGCTGTCTGTGACCCGACCCTCACAGTTGCTTGCGCCTGCGACAACTGTGAGTCTCACGATCTCGTCGGGAAAACCTTCACGGCATGTTCGGGCGACCTTCATGAAAACCTTCACGAAGATCGCCCTTCAAAGAATGCAGTTCGAGGGGTAGCTTTCGCCGCCATGGTCCGGCTGTCTGCGGTCGTGCTGCTCGCGTCGTGTACGACGATCGAGAACGCCGATGCGGTCGATCCTTCGACGACGCTGTCCGCCGACGTATTCAAGTGCGCGGCCGAGGTGGTGCTGATCAAGCAGTGCAGCTACCTGGGCTGTCACGGGCGCGCCGACGCGGCGCTGCGCGTCTACAGCGTCGGCAAGCTGCGCGCGACCACGCCGAAGAACGCCGACGACGCCAGCGCCGTGCTCACCGACGCCGAGCACGCCGCCAACTTCCGCTCGGCCGCGGCGTTCAGCACGCTGTCGTCGGACCCGCTCGAGAACTGGCTGCTCCGCAAGCCGCTGCCGGCGGACCTCGGGGGCTACGCGCACGCCGGTGGGGCGATCTTCACGAGCACGGGAGACCCCAACTTCATGGCGATCCGCAACTGGCTCACCGCAGCGATCCCTCCGCCTGGAACCCCATGCAAATGAGGCACCTGCGCCACGGGTTCGGCATCCTGATCGTGTTCGGGCTCACGACCACCGCCCACGCGTATGCCACGGGGGATCAGTTCGACGCCGTCCCGACCGCCGAGGGCGGCGGGGGTGGGGGCATCGCGTTCGATGGCGCGCCGCGCTGGACGGGGCACGCGTGCGACGTCTGCCACACCAGCCCCGCCGGTCAGATCGGCATCAAGCTCGAGGCCGATCACCCGACGCTGTTCACCGAGGGCTGGGATCCGAAGAAGCAGTATCACCTGCGGATCGATCTGCTCGATCAGCACGCGGGTCTCGAGTTCGCGGCGGCCGGTGACAAGTGCGGCGCCGCGCACACGCCGTACACCCCGTGCGATCAGAACGGCTTCGCGCTCGAGATCGCCAACGCCGCGGGCAAGCCGGTCGGCACGTTCGCCGCGTTCGATGGCACCAGGTGCGTCGCGACGCCGCCGGTCGACGCGTCGGTCTACATCCTCAAGGACGGCACCGCGGTCACGCATCGCGGGCTCCACTTCGGCGTGACCCGCTGGGACTTCTGCTGGACGTCCCCGGCGGCGGGCGCCGGCACGATCACGGCCTTCGTGTCCGCCGTCGACGGCAACGGTGGCGACGGCACCGCGGCGTTCCCGAGCAACGCCACCGACGACGACGTCGAGACCGGCGTCGTCCCGTTGCCCGAGCGCGCGGTCGGCGGCGCCGACGCCCAGACCGGTGGCTGCAGCGCGGCGGGCGATCCGGGGCTCGTGGTGGGCGTGCTCGGCGCCCTCGCGGTGCTCGGCTTCCTTCGACCGGGCCGCCGTCGGCGCCATCAAATGCTCGCCGTCGGCGCGCTCGCGACCGCGATGCTGGGTGGCTGCGCGCACGTGCGCCCTCGCCAGCGCGAGGTGCTCGCGCGCAAGAACATGAAGTTCGCCCCCGACACGGCCGAGGACGAGCTGGATCTCCACATGCGCGAGGCGCGTGAGGGCTCGACCGGCGGATACGGCTCGTCGGGTGGTGGGTGCGGATGCAACTGACGCGCTCCGTCGTCGTCGCGATCACCGCGACGATCGCCGCGAGCACGGCGGTCGCGCGCGCCGACACGTCGTTCGTCTCGAAGCTCCAGGTCTACGCCGACAGCGATCACACCACCGTCGTGTCGCCGCTCGTGCAGGCGAGCGCGGACGTCACCAGCGATACGAGCGTGTCGCTCGGCTACGTGGCCGACGTCGTCACCTCGGCCTCGGTCGACGTCGTCTCGCAGGCGTCGCCGATCACGATCCACGACACCCGCCACCAGGTGTCGTCGAGCCTCGGCCACGTGTTCGGGCCGCTGAGCGTGCGCGCGAGCTACGCGTACTCGCGCGAGAACGACTACCTGTCCCACACGCTCGGCCTGGGCGTGCAGACCGATCTGTTCGACAAGACGACCACGCTCGCGCTCGGCTACGGCCTCGGCCTCAACACCGTCGGTCGCGCGAACGATCGCAACTTCGAGCGCGGCCTCACGGTGAACACGCTGTCGGCGTCGTGGACGCAGATCGTGTCGCCGCGTCTGCTCACGCAGCTCACCTACGAGCTGCAGAACGCGTCGGGCTTCCAGTCGAGCGTGTATCGCTTCGTGCCGATCCGCGCGAACGCCGATGCCGCGCCCGACGGCTGGGTGATGGAGACCGATCCCGACGCGCGGTGGCGTCACGCGCTCGTGCTCGGGGCGAACTACGCGGTCGGCGACACCGGCTCGGTCCAGGGCGACTACCGCATCTACCACGACACCTGGGGCATCACGAGCCACACGCTCGGCGCGCGCTACTTCTTCGACCTCACGCCCGCGCTCTCGGTCCGGCTGCGCAACCGCCTCTACACGCAGTCCGCTGCGAGCTTCTACGAGTCGAGCTACGCCAAGGTCGCGACCTACATGACGTTCGATCGCGAGCTGTCGCCGCTGTGGTCCGAGACGCTCGGCGCCAAGCTCGCCTACCGCGTCACCCCGCAGCTCGAGGCCGAGCTCAAGTGCGACCTGTTCTACTATCAGTACGCGGACTTCGCGCCGCTCGCGTCGAGGACGGGCACCAACGTCGGCGTCGGCCTCTCGCTCACGTACTGAAGCGGGGCGATCTTGCTCGACGGGCCTCGCTTCGAGTCGCGTTCACGTGGCACACGCGCACACCCTCGAAAAAACGCCGCCGTCCGTCGGGACACTCTGTTTTGAATCGGTGCGAAAATTCTAGTGAAGGTCGCCTGGCCCACCGGCTACCAAGGAGCACCATGAGCATCATCATGAAACGAGTCTGGCCGATCGCGTTCGCGATCGCGGGGTGCGGCACGAGCCCCGACGATCGACCGCCGACCTTCGAGGTCGTCACCCTCACGGTGCTCGCGCCGAGCTGCGGTCAGGTGCAGTGTCACTCGACGACGACGCGCGTCCAAGGCTACGCGTTCGATACGGTCGAGGCGGCGCGCGCGACCTTCAATGCGGGAAACCTGAGCCTATCAAACGACAACCCGGAGTCCGTCCTCTACCAATCCGGGCCAAATCGCATGCCGCCCGACTCGCCGCTTCCCGACGAGGATCTCGCGTTGATCCAGGCGTGGATTGACGGTGGAAAGCTGGGCCTGTGATGCCGCTCCATCGCCTCACCCTCTTCCTCGTCGTGATCGTCGTCGCGCTCGCGACAGCGCGGACCGCCGCCGCGTACCCGCAGTATCAGCTCGCGCGCGATGTGACCTGCACGGGCTGTCACGTGTCGCCCGACGGCGGTGGGCTGCTCAACGAGAACGGCCAGACGGTCGCCGAGTCCACGGCGTGGAAGGACGGCGACGGGTCGTTCATGTACGGCATGTCGAAGCCGTCGTGGCTGGCGCTCGGCGGTGACGTCCGCGGCGCCGCGGGCTTCGTGTATCCGGGCACGCCGAGCGCCGCGGCGTACCCGATGCAGGTCGAGGCCGCGGCCAACGCGACCTCGCACGGCTTCACGCTCCACGTGACCGGTGGGTTCCGCTCGCCGCAGGAAGGTGGCAGCGCGCTCCACGTGCTGTGGTCGCGCGAGCATTACGCGATGTGGCAGTCCAATCCCGACGAGGGCAAGGGTGTCTACGTGCGCGCCGGTCGGTTCACGCCGACCTACGGGCTGCGGCTCGCCGAGCACGTCGTCTACACGCAGAAGTTCGGCGGCCGGCCGCTGTTCGACGAGGCCTACGCGGCGTCGGTGTCCTACGTCGATCCGCGCTTCGAGGTCCACGGCACGGGCTTCCTCCACGATCCGCTCGCGGCATCGGTGGAGAAGGGCGACGGCGGCGCCGGCTACGCGGAGGTCCGGCTCGGAAGCCACGCGGCGATCGGCGCCGAGGGCAAGTACTCCAGGGGCGACGAGCAGACCAAGACGTTCGCCGGCATGACCGGCAAGGTCTACGTCGAGAGCGCCGACCTGCTGTTCCAGGCGGAGGCGGAGGTCATCCGCCAGCACATCACGATCGGGGCGGGGTTTCGCGCCACCCAGCTCGCCGGCTACCTGCTCGCGACCAAGCCGCTGAGCCACGGCCTGCTGCTCGACGTCGGCGCCGGGCACTACACCGAGGACACCAGCGTCAAGGGGCTCTACCGCGACTGCCTCGACGTGAACCTCCACTGGTTCGTGACGCCTCACCTCGAGGGGCTGCTCACGACCCGCGTCGAGGTTCTCGACCTCGGCGGCAGCCCCAGCGGTGGCTACGCGCTCGTCCAGGTGCACTACCGGCTATAGGCCGAACAGGCGCTTGATCGACTGGCCGAAGCCACCACCAGAAGCCTTGGGCCCGCCGGCGGCGCGGGTCTCGCGACACGCGCACCGGTCGGCGCGCGGCACGTGGCCGAGCACCTGTTCGACGTGGGCGCCACACCCGGCCCAGTTCGGCTTCTTGCAATCCTTACAGGTCACTGCACGACACATGCGGGTACTCCTAGCATTGTTGTCATCGTCCGTTGGGGCCTAGAGCCAGGCGGCCCCGAAAGGGTTCCCGTCACCCTAAAGCAGGTGGGGCAGCTCGGCGACGAAGATCACGAGCGCCATGCCGAGCACGAACCAGCCGAACGCGCGCCGCAGGACGGTCGGCGACAGCCGCCCGGCGAGGCGACCACCGACGAGGCCGCCGGCCATCGCGGCGACGAGCACGGTCCCGATCACGCGCCCGTCGAGGGGGACGGTGCTCGCGGTCGCCGAGAACGCGACGAACGAGTTCAGCGCGATCACCAGGAGCGACGTCGCGGTGGCCTCGCGGATCGGCAGGCCGACGAGCACGACCAGCGCGGGGACGATGATGAAGCCGCCGCCGGCGCCGACGAACCCGGTGACGAGGCCGACCGCCGCGCCGTAGCCCACGAGCCACGTGATCGAGGTCATGCGCCGGACGTTCGCGGCGGGCCGGAGCATCGCGAGGCCGGCGACGATCATCATCGCGGCGAAGCCGACGAGCAGCACCCCCGCGGGCACGTGGCTCGACAGCCGGGCCGCCCCGAACGCCGTGATCATCGACGACGCGCCGAAGATCAGGCCGACGCGCAGGTGGACGCGACCGTGGCGCAGGTGCGGGATCAACGCGACGACGGAGACGACGCCGACGACGAGCAGCGACGACGCGATCGCCGCGTGCGCCTCGACGCCGAACACGTAGTGGATCGTCGGGACCGTGAGGATCGAGCCGCCGCCGCCGAGCAAGCCCAGCGACACGCCGATCAACATCGCCGCGAGGATCCCGATCACGAACATCTCCCACCCAGAGCCAGGTGGGAGTCAAAGGGTTCAGGAGGTCAGCACCACGACATCTGCGCGGGATCGGCGCGCTCGAGCAGCTCCCGGAGGTTGGCGGCGATCAGCCGGTAGCCGACGTTGCCGTTGAGGTGCTGGCGACCCTCGTTCATCACGATGCTCGGGCTGACGTGCACGTCGAGCTCGCGCGCCAGCTCGTAGTCGCGTGCGAGCTGGGCGTGGGCCACGCCGGTCGCAAGAAGTTCTCGCACCGCGGCGCGGCCGTCGGGCTCGACGAGGTCGTCCAGCACGTCGGCGCGCGCGATGTCGCGGGCGTCGCGGAAGAACGCCTCGCGGATCCGCCACGCCAGCGCGACGCCCGCGCCGGGTGGCATCTCCCCGGTCGCCTCGAGCGAGCGCATCGCGGCGAGCACCAGGTGCGCGGGCCACGACGACGTGGGCGCCACCCGCGCCCAGGCGTCGGGGTGGAGCGCGACGTGGTCGAACTTCGCGATGACACTACCGACGTGCGCGGCGTAGCCCGCGAGCCCGCCCTTGTCCTTCCAGCGGGCCTCGAGGCTCGCGCGCGCGAACCCGAACACGCTCACGTGGCGGTAGTCGACGGTCACCTGGTCCCCGAACTCCTGGCGGAGCTCGTCCATGCGCCGCTGGGCGATGTAGGCCCAGACGCAGAGGACATCCGAGAAGTGACTGATCTGGATGGCGGTGGTGGTCACCCACCGACGATACAGGCGGCGCGCGTGGACGATGTGACCCACGCGCGTATGATGCGCCCGATGCCGGCGCTCGAATTTCCGCGATCCCACGTCGTCCTGCTCCAGGAGCTCGGCGCTCGCTTGCTCGATAGCCGCAAGGTCGGGAGCGATCTCGAGACGCTCGCGCGCGACCTGCTCGTCGGCTTCTTCGACGGCTGCATGCGCGCCGGCCTCGACCGCGTGCTGGCCCTGCTCGCGGAGGCCCACCCACCGCTCGACGTCACCGATCGTTTCGCGCTCGCCGATCACCCCGTGTGGTTGCCTGCGCTCGTCGCGCAGCTCGGCACGATCGACCTCGATGGCGGCGGGCCCCGCAGCGCCAAGCCGCGGCAGCTGGCGGAGCGTGTCGTCGCCGCGCTCGGGCTGACGCTGTCCGACGAGGTCGTGCCCGCCATCGCGCTCGACGACGGCGTCCGGACCGCGGTGGTCGCCGCGCTGGCGAGCGTGGTCGACGTCGACCTCGCGGTGCCGAAGATCCGCGAGACGATCGTCGCCGCGGCGCGCGCGCGCTGCGAGGCGCGCTACCTGCCGGCGCTCGAGCGGATCGCGGCCCAGCTCGACGAGCGTGGCCTCCGCGTGGTCAAGCAGCCGAAGCTCCCGCTCGACGCCGTCCAGGCCGTGCAGCGCGTGCTGTTCGACGCCCGCAACGCCGTCGTCGAGCAGGTGGCGCGCGCGGCGATCGATCGCGCCAGGGACGTGATCGCGGCCGCCGATGCCGACGCCGCCGCGCGGATCGACGCGCCGATCACGCTCCGGCTGACGCCGCGTGACGTCGCGATCGTCCGCGCCTGCGACGCGCGCGTCGCCAAGCTGCCCGAGGCGATCGCGGCCTCGCTGCTCGACAGCCTCACCGAGCTGGCACGCCTCGCGTGGCGCGCGCCCACGCGCACGGCGCGGCCCTACGCGGCGAGCCAGACGTTCGCCGTCGGCGAGCTGATCGATCATCCCAAGTTCGGGCGCGGCACCGTGACCTCGTGCCTGGCCCAGCGCATCGACGTCGAGTTCCCCGACGGGAACCACACGCTGGTCCACGTCCGCGCGACCAAGTAGCGCTTCAGAACGCGACGCTGAGGCCGACCACCGAGCCAGGCGGTCCGGTCGGGCGGAGCGGGGCGGGTGCGGGCGGGCCACGGTGCCACACGTCGTGTTGCCCTCGCACGGTGCCGACGATCGCGCCGACCAGGCCGCCGAGCACGCCGAGCACGATCCCTCCGAGCGCCGCCTTGTTGCCCGCGGTGTCGGGGGGATTGAGGTCGCAGACGTGCCCGCTGACGTCGCATGGTGGATCGTCGCCGGCGGCGAAGCCGATCGCGATCCCTGCGCCCGCGCCGAGCAAGAAGCCCAGGCCCAGCCCCTGCGCGGCGCCGAGGAGCCGGCTCTCGTCGTCGATCGTGTCGACCGACGCGAGCGGGGTGGGGACGCCGTTGTCCGCGACCAGCACCGTCCCCGTCGGGGTCTGCGTGACGCGGGCCGTGTACGTCATCCCGTTCGCAGTCACGTCGACCTCTTGCCCGATCAGGTCCGACGTCGGCAACGTCGACGTCGCGCCACGCTCCGACGTGCACCCGGCGAGCGCGAGCGCGAGGAGCAAAGCTCGGGAGCGTCGGGGCTTCGAAGCTGGCGGCATCCTTCGTACGATACCGCGGGCCCGATGGTCGCGGTCATCGCTTCGCCGCCGCGCCGATCGGCACCGGCTACCGCGGGTCATTCAACGCGGCTCACTCCACGTGGGCGATGCGGTACCCTGAGCCATGAGCCGGACAGCGTGGGGGCTCTGGCTGGGACTCCTCGGTGCCTGTGACCAGGTGTTCGACCTGAAGCAGTTACCTGTACCTCCCGATCCGCCAGCGCATTGCTCGCCGATCTCGATGCTGGCCGATGACTTCCAGTCGGGAGCGTTGCGGTTGTGGCCAGGCCACGCCGGCATCACCGCGGGCGGGGGACGCGCGGTGTTCGATGCGACGGAGACCTACCGAAGCCTCAGGTCCGAATACGCCTACGACCTCCGCGACGGCGCGTTGTCGATCGATCCTGTGATCACGGGAGCGCTTGGTCCAGGCGAGTTTGTTTCGCTCGCGCTCTATGCGGCCCCGGACCAGTATGTCGAGTGGATCCTCTATCAGGACCAGCTCATCGCCCGCGTGTGGGATCCCCAGGGGAGGAGCGATCTCGTCCAGGTTCCCTACGATCCCGTGCTCCACGCCTCGTGGAGGATCGTGGAAGACCGCGGCACGACCCGGTTCGAGGCCGGGCCGGTGGGTGGCACGTACCAGGTGCTCGCCTCCGTCCAGACCGTCGTGGGTGGGCTACATGTACGTACAGATCGTGGCTTCCCGGACCGCGGGCTCGTCATTCGCGCTCGAGCTCGACGACGTCAACGGCGGGACCCCGACCGGGACGCCGTGTCGCATCCAGGATCTCCAGGACGACTTCTCCGCATCGAGCCTCGGCGACCAGTGGCGGCGAAGCAGCGCGACCCACGGCACGATGCAGGTGCTCAACGAGACGCTCGTCGTGACCCCCGAGGCCAACCAGGCGGGGGAGCTGTATCTGCGCGCACGCACGCTGCAGGACGTTCGCGAAGGACGGATCTCGGTCGAGATCCCGGAGATGGTCAACACGCAGACCGATACGCAGTACCTGCAACTGGCGTTCATCACGCTCGATGGCCAGTACGTCACCCTGACCCAGCGGATGGGGATGTTGCGCTGGACCAGGACCGGTGATGTCACGGTCGGGTTCAAACCCTATCTCCCGACGACGCACCGGTGGTGGCAGATCCGCGAGGAGGCGGGGTTGATCTACTGGG
>JAPLLF010000938.1 GCA_026387715.1 Pseudomonadota bacterium | reverse complement strand
ACACTATTACCATACACGACACTCAAACCAACAACACCGTGCCCCCGAACGCGCCGATGAGCGCGCCCTGCAGGGCGTCGGTCGGCTTGTACATGCCGCGCGCGGTCGCGTACCACACGATGTAGGTGCCGAGCAGCGTGCCGGGGACGGCGAGCCCGAGGAGGACCTTGGCGCGCGTCGGCGTCACGGCGCGGGGCTCGCCCCGTCGAGTACAGCAAATGCGCACATGGACCATCGGTAGCACGCCGTGTTACGCGAGGGTGTGACGGCCCGGATCCTCCGCCTCGCGTTCCTCGCGTACGTGATCGCGACGGCGGTGCACATCGGGTACTGCGTGCTGCACGAGCCGTTCGCGTTCGACGCGTGGAACTTCGCGTCCGACACGCACGCCGAGCCGTTCACGCCGAGCCGGTTCCTCCACTACGGCATCTTCGAGTACACGCACTCCAACCCCCGGCTCGGGCAATGGTTCGCCTACCTCGCCTACAAGCTCGAGTGGGTCGCCGAGATCGCGACCCCGATCGCGTTCCTCGCGACGGCGCTCGCCGTGTTCGTCCTGGGGACGGCGCGGTGGCCGCGCTGGCGGCGCGGACGCGACCTCGCGCTGTACGCGATGATCCTCGGCTTCCTGTGGTTCGCGGTGCCGCGGATCGGGATGCTGATGTTCTGCCGCGCGTACGCGACGAACTACCTCTACGGCGCGGCGATCCAGCTGTGGTTCCTCGTGCCGCTCCGGCTGCGACCGCACGGGAAGGCGGGCTTCTTCGCGTGCGTCGGCTACTTCCTGTTCGGGATCGCCGCCGGCATGTGCAACGAGCACACCGGGCCGACGCTGGTCGCGTTCTCGCTCGGCTACGCCGTGTGGCGGCAGCGCACGACCGGCGTGCGCCCGAACCTGACCTGGGTCGGCGCGTTCGGCGCGGTCATCGGGTTCGCGGCGATCTTCTTCGCGCCCGGGCAGGGCGAGCGCTACGAGGGCCTCGCGACCAAGGTCGGGCTCGGCAGCCGGATCCTGCAGCGCGGGTTCGCGGCGAACCTCGACATCGTGCGCGAGCTGGTCACCGCCGCGTCGCCGCTGCTCGTGATCCTCGCGCTGTTGCTGGTGATCGGCCGCAACGACCCGGAGCCGGACGATCCGGACAATCCGGACAATCCGGACAATACAGGCGCCCGCCGACGCGCGTTCGGCTTCTTCGGCGCCGCGCTCGGGGCCGCGACGCTCGTCACCGTCACGCTGTTCGTGTCGCCCACGCTCGGGCCGCGGTTCTACATGCACAGCTCGCTCGTGCTCCTCGCGGCGTTCGTCGCGATCGCCGACACGATCCTGACGACCGGCCGCCGGCTCGCGATCTTCATCGTGATCGGGGTGACCGCGAGCACGTACGCGGCGATCCGCACGATCCCGCTGTACGCGCGCGTGCACGACCAGAGCGACGCGCGGCTCGCGGCGCTCGCGGCGACCCCTCACGGCGGCGTGTTCACCGCCGACGCGTTCGACCAGGTCGACGACAACTGGTGGTTCCTCGGCGACGATTTCCGCGACGTCCGCAAGCGCGAGCTGATCGCGACCTTCTTCGATCTCCGCAACGTGATCTTCCGCGGCCTCGACCTCGACGCGCCGCTCGGGGTGTCCGACGTCCGGCTCGTGCCGCACTACGCGATCACGCCGGCGACCTGCCTCGACGAGCACGGCGGGCTCGAGCTCGGCAAGCTCGAGTCGGGGCTCGACGTGGCGTCGCTCGGCAAGGCGTTCCACGCGGCCGTCGAGGACCTGCGCCTGCGGCTCGGCACCCGCGGCGCGATCGAGCGGCTCGCGCTCGAGGTCGAGTTCGCGGGCGTGCGGCCGGTCACGCCGCGGCCGACGCTGCTCGTCGGGCGGTGGACCGCCGCGACCGGCTACGACGGCTGGGCGGGCGCGATCCAGCGCGGCGGGGTGTCGTCGGTGCGGGACGTCGCGCTGCCCAAGGAGCTCGCGGCGCGCGACCTCGAGATCGTGATCTACCGGGTCGGCGCCGACGCGCGCTCGCTCGGCAGCAGCAAGCTCCCGACCCACCGCTACACGCCGTGGGGAGCGGGCGCCTACTGGGCGCTCGCGTGCGACGCCGACGAGTGCTTCGTGATCGCCGCCGTCCGCCAGCTCTGAGATCGACCGCCGGTCAGCCGTAGATCGCGTAGATCATCATCGCGCCGGCGCCGGCCAGCGCGAGCAGGAAGATCGGATCGCGCAGCATGGCGTCGGTGGGCGACTCGTCGCGCGGCTTCCACAGCGCGAGCACGAGGAAGCGCACGATCCCCAGGGCGACGAACGGCGCGCTGTAGACGAGGCGCGCGGTCCGGAAGAACTCGATGGTGTGGGGATCGAGGGTGTACGCGACGAACGCGCCGAGCGTGACGACGGCGAGGACCAGCATCGACACGCGCAGCGGCGGCAGGCGGTAGCCCCCGAGCGAGGCGCGGGTCACCGTGAGGTGCGCGCGCTCGGCCCACGCCAGCTCGTGCGCCCGCTTGCCGAACCCGAGCAGCATCGCGAGCAGGCCGGTGCAGATCAGCAGCCAGCCGGAGGCGCGGACGTCGATCGCGGCGGCGCCGCCGAGGACGCGCAGGATGAAGCCGGTGGAGATCAGCACGACGTCGACGAACGCGATCTCCTTGAGGCGCAGCGTGTACGCGATGTTCTGCACCAGGTAGATGCCGGCGAACAGGGCGAGCTTCCACGACAGCGCGAAGCAGCCACTGAGCGAGCCGAGGGCGAGGATCACCGACCACGTGATCGCGGCGCGCTCGGACAGGTGGCCGGCGGCGATCGGGCGGTGCCGCTTGGTCGGGTGCGCGCGATCGGCCTCGAGGTCGCGGACGTCGTTGAACAGGTAGACGGCCCCGGACAACAGGCAGAACGCGAGCACGGCGATCGCGGTGCGCGCCAGGTACCCCGGGTCCTCGAGGTGCCGCGAGAACACGAGCGGGGCGGCGACGAACAGGTTCTTCACCCATTGCCGCGGTCGTAACGCACGCACCAGCGCGAGCACGACCGCAGCGTAGCCCAAGCCGGTCGGTCCACGTGCGATGGTGCCCGCATGTCGTCGCTTCGTTTCGCTTCTTGCGTGCTTGAAACGGGGCTGGTCCTCGGGGCGTGCAGCCCTTCCACCTCCACCCCCACGCCCACGACCTCGGCCCATCACGAGCATCACGACCATCGCGGCGGGATGGTCCATCGGTTCACCGACGCCGCGGCATGGGCCAAGGAGTTCGACGATCCCGCGCGCGACGCGTGGCAGCACCCCGACGACGTGGTCGCGGCGCTCGGCCTCACCCCGGCGATGACCGTCGCCGACGTCGGCGCGGGCACCGGCTACTTCACGGTGCGGCTCGCCCGGGTCGTCCCCGAGGGGCAGGTGATCGCGACCGACATCGAGCCCGACATGGTGCGCTACCTGACCGAGCGCGCGGGCAAGGCGCAGCTCGCCAACGTGCACGCCGTGCTCGCGACCGGCGCCGATCCCAAGCTCGCGCCGCGGTCGGTCGATCGCATCCTGATCGTCGACGTGTGGCACCACGTCGAGGACCGCGTCGGCTACGCCCGGGGGCTCGCGAGCGCGCTGCGTCCCGGCGGGCAGGTCGCGATCGTCGACTTCACGCTGGCGGCGTCGCACGGCCCGCCGCCGAAGCATCGGCTGTCGCCCGACGCGATCATCGCCGACCTCCGCGCGGCGGGGCTCGACGCGGTGCTGTCGTCGACCGTGCTGCCCGAGCAGTACATCGTCGTCGGCACGCGCCGCGACTAGGGCGGCCGCGAGACGCGTTGTCAGCCTGGCACACGTCGTGGCGCCGGCCGACGTCATCGCGTCGCTGGCCTCGCGTAGGTGCGCGAATCGACACGAGCGTCAGCTCCGGTGCGCCGCTTGCTCCTCCACGGCGCATGAACAAGCTCGTCCTGATCCTCGGTCTCGCGCTCTCCTCCACGGCGCCCGCGCTCGCCGACACCCGCACCGATCGCACCGCGACCCCGGAGACGTCCGGCGCCCGGCTGATCCCGGCGATGAAGGATCAGCAGATGGTCGGCCTCAAGGTCTATGCCATTGTCGCGGGTGGGCGCTTCGACCAGCCGTCGGGCAAGTTCGCCAACGGCGATCTGATCACGGCGGTCGACGGCCTGGCGGTCACCACCGAGGCGGGTGCCCGGGCCCTGTTCGAGCGGGTGATCGACGGCAAGGCGGACGCCGTGGTGACGGTGACCCGGAAGGGCGCCGAGGTGAAGCTGACGAGCCGGGCGAAGAACCAGTGACGAGCACGTGGTGAGCGTCAAGCCCGCTCGCGCGACAACGATCTCGTGACATGATCGCGCGATGGAGGACGCCGAAGCGGCCGTCGTTCGTCGCATCCGGATCCTGGTCGGGCTCGTGGGCACGCTCGGCGCGATCGCGATCGCGTGCGGCTACCTCCCGGGGCTCACGATCACGGATGCGGCCTATCGTCGCTTCGTCGTGCTCGCCGGTGGGGATCGGCTGGCGTTGTTCGTCGCGGTCGCGCTGCTGCCAGGGGGCGCGGTGCTCCGGGCCCCGACGTGGACTCCGATCCTCACGTGGATCGTGTGGGCCGCCGGGTGCTCGGTGATCCTGTTCGGCCATCTCCTGATCTGGCGTCAGGAGATGGGGCCGCTCGAGTTCATGACGCCGGAGCCCGCGTTGCTCGGCGTGGCGTGTTGTCTCGCGATGGGCGCGATCGTCGTCGCGATCGCGATCCCGTGCGCCCGCAGGAAGCTCGTCCACCGGCCCTCCATCGAGGTCCCGATCGCCCACCTCCGCTGAGGTAGCTACCGCCGGGCTAGGAGCCTGTATGACATAGGCCTCGGTGTAGAACCCGGGGCCTCGCGCGCTGCGCGAGAGGTGGGCAGTGGGTCCGGCGCTTGGCGATGACACGGTGGGCGCGTACTTGAGGCCCAGGGGCGCTCGGAGCTGTGGTG
>JAPLLF010000697.1 GCA_026387715.1 Pseudomonadota bacterium | reverse complement strand
ACGTCGACCAAGCGCCCCGATTCGATGAACGACTTCGCCAAGGAGCAGTCGACCATGGCGCTGACGCCGGGCGACCTCCGCGGCATGCTGCTCCCCGGTGAATCGGGCGCCATGAAGCTGCCGCCGCGCCTGCCGCCGGGCTCCAAGGGCCCGCCGCTGCCGCCCGCCCGCCCACCGCAGATCCGCAAGCAGCCGACGCTGCCGCCGCCGATCGCGGGCCTGCCGCAGCGCAAGATGCAGGCGCCGGTTCGCCGGCCACCGCTGCCGACGCTGACGCATCGCGCGTTCGAGTCGCCGTGGGAGGAGCTCGCGCTCGCGTACGAGTCGCTGCCCGCGCTCGATCCTGGGATGCGCCTGCGCTGGCTGTACCGCGCCAGCGAGGTCTGGGAGGCCGGCGCCAAGGACATCCCCCGGGCGTTCGACGCGCTCGCGCGCGCGTTCGCGCAGGCCCGCCGCCTGCCGGGCGAGCACGACGCCGACGTCCGCGCGCGGCTCCACCGCATCGCGCAGGACCACAAGGCATGGGATCGCCTCGCGAACCTCTACGAGGGCATCGCCGAGGAGGCGGACACCGCCACCGCCGCCGCCGATCTGTTGATGGAGGTCGCGCGCATCCGCACCGAGCAGAAGCGTCCCCGCGAGGCCGAGGCCCAGCTGCGCCGGATCCTCGGCATGCTCCCCGAGGAGACCGTCGCGCGGCTGCAGCTCGAGGCGCTGTATCGCGCCGAGGGCCGCTGGATCGAGCTCGCCGCGTCGCTCGAGGAGCGCACCGATCCTCGCCTGGGCACCGCGGCCCCCGAGGCCGAGCGCCCGCAGCTGCTCCGCGAGCTGTCGACGATCTACACCGAGAAGCTGCAACGCCCGCACGACGCGATCGAGTCGTTCGAGCGGCTCCGGCTGCTGTCGCCCGCCGACACCAGCATCCTGTCGCAGCTCGCGGATCTCTACGGCGCCGTCGGCCGGTGGAGCAAGGTGATCGAGACCCTCGCGCGGGTCGGCGAGGTCGCCGAAGGCACGCCCGAGGCGCAGCACGCGCTGCGCTGGATCGCGAAGATCTACATCGACGAGCTCGAGCTCCCCGAGCGCGCGATCGAGTCGTATCGCGCGCTCATCGCGACGTGGCCCGACGATCTCGAGGCGTACAACGCGCTCGACCACCTCTACCGCGTGTCGAGCAAGTGGGCGGAGCTCGCCGACGTGCTCCGTCGCCGCGCGGCGCTCGAGCGCGAGCCCGCCGAGCGCGCCGCGCTGCTCGCGCGACGAGCCCAGGTGCTGCTCGATCAGCTCCAGTCGCCCGAGGAGGCGGCGGCGACGCTGCGCCACGCGCGGACGATCGCGCCCGACGACGCGACGATCAACGACCTGATCGTCGTCGCGCTGGTGCGCGCGAACCGCGAGCGCGAGGCGGCCGCGATCCTCGAGGATCGCATCGACACGCTGACCCGGGCCCAGGCTCCGCGCGGCGACCTCGCGGCGCTCCACATCCGGCTCGCGCAGCTGCACCTCGACAAGCTGCAGGATCGCGAGGCCGCGCGCGCGAGCATCGACGAGGCGCTCGCGCTCGTCCCCGAGCACCCGACCGCGCTCGCCGTGCTCGCGGATCTCGCGTCGAGCTCGGACGATCCTCGCGCGTTCGCCGACGCCAAGCTCCGCGAGGCCGAGCACACGACCGATCAAGACACCCAGATCGCCGCGCTGATGATGGCTGGTGACGCATACCACCGCGTCGGGGACTCCGACGCCGCGCGCACGTCGTACGAGCGCGTGCTCGCGCTGCGCCCGTACCACGCCGACGCGACGTGGGCGCTCGCCGGGCTCGTCGAGAAGGGCGGCGACGTCGACACGGCGATGCGCCTGCTGGAGAAGCGGCTCGACGACGAGAGCCTGACGCCGCCCGAGAAGGCGCGCATCCTGACGCAGCTCGCGGCGCTGTCCCGCGCGGCGGGCGTCGAGCCGGCGGCCGAGCGACGGCTGCTCGAGGCGCTCGGCTGCGTGCCCGATCACATCCCGGCGATCATCGCGCTCGCCGATTCGTACGCGGACGCCGGTCGGTGGACCGAGCTCGAGGCGTACCTGACCGACACGCTCCAGGGCACGCTGCTCGCGGCCGCGCCGACGGCACTGATCGCGGATCTCCATCGCCGGCTGGCGCACGCCCACGAGAAGCTCGGGCGCGAGGACGACGCGTACCAGACGCTGGTCGCGGCGGATCGCCTGCACCGCGGCCACCTGCTCATCAAGCTCGCGATCGGCGAGAACCGCTACAAGGCGCGGCGCTGGCGCGAGGCCACCCTGCACCTGTCACCGCTCGCGACCCACGAGGACGCGAGCCGCTACCCGAGCGAGGTCGCGCAGGGCCTGTTCCACGCGGCGCTCGCCGAGATCCGCTCGTTGCGGCCCGAGAAGGCGCCGCCGCTGTACGCGCGCGCCCTCGAGCTCAAGCCGAACTACACGCCCGCGCTCCAGGCGCTCGCCGAGCTCGCGCTCGAGCAAGGCGACAAGAAGAAGGCCGCGGAGCTGCTGACCCGCCAGGCGACGGCGACCGAGGATCCGGCCGAGCGGATGCGGCTGTTCGAGGCGCTCGGCGACCTGTCGCTCGCGCAGCTCGACGACGACGAGCGCGCGCGCGCGTGCTACGTCGCGGCGGTCGCGGCGGCCCAGCCGCTCGAGGCGCGCCACGTGCCGCTGCTCGAGAAGCTGATCGCGCGCCAGGATCTCGCGCGCGACCTCGCGGGCGCGGCCCGGACCGCCGAGCTGATGGCGTCGTTCGGCGCGAACCCGACCGAGCGGGCCGCGCGCTCCCTGCGGGCCGCGCGCGGCTACCTCGCGGCGGGCGATCGCGTGCGCGCGCGCGGCGCGGCCGATCGCGCGGTCGAGGCCGACAACTACGACGTCGACGCCGTCGATCTCGCGAGCGGCCTCGCGCTCGAGCTGGGCGACGTCGACGCCGCCGCCGCGATGCTCACGCGCCTGCTGACGGCCAAGGACGATCGGTTCACCGCGCTCGAGACCGAGCGTCGGGCGCTGCTGTCGTACCGGCTCGGGCACGCGCGCACGCAGCGCGGCGACACGCGCCAGGCGATCTCGGCCTACGAGCGCGCGATCGCGATCGCGCCCGGCTCCGAGGGCGCGACCAGCGCGCGGCGTGGGCTCGTCGAGATCTCCCGCGCGAGCGACGATCCGACGCGCAAGGCGACGCTGGCCGAGCACCTCCAGGCGATCGCCGCGACGACCGGCGCCCTCCCCGATCTGCTCGCGTGGGCCGAGGAGCTTCGTCGCACGGCGCTCCACGCGCCGAGCGACGCCGCGCGCGCGGTGCTCGAGCTCGCGCTGGCGTGCGGGCATGCGCCCGACGTGCACCAGGCCGCGTTCCTGTCGATGCACAAGCCGACCCCGATGCACGACGACGCGTCGTATCGCGTCGCGCTCGAGGCGGCCGATCGCGAGCTCCTGGTCCGGTTTCCGGACAGCACGCATGGCGCGCTGAGCCCCATCGCGACCGCGCTCGCCGAGGCCGCCACGCTGCTGTGGCCCGACCTCGAGCAAGCGTTCGCGCGCGCCGACTGCCGCAACGCCCGCCGGATCCCGGCCACGCTCCACACCGCCGCGACCGCGATGCTGCCGCGGCTCACGACCGTGCTCGGCGCTGGCGCGGTGATGATGTACCAGCGGGACGAGGGTCGCGAC
>JAPLLF010001212.1 GCA_026387715.1 Pseudomonadota bacterium | reverse complement strand
CGGCGACGACGGCGGGGTCGAGATCATCACCGTCGGGCTGCCGGTGTCGACGGTGAACGACGTCACGCCGCTGCCGACGTTGCCCGACGCATCGGTGCCGCGCACCGTGATCGAGTGGGACGCGTCGGTCTGCATCGCCGCGGTGAACGGCGACGTGCAGGCGGTCTGCGCGCCGGCATCGACCTGGCAGGTGAACGACACCGCGGTGGGGCCGGTGAACGTGATCGTCGGCGTGTTGTCGTTGGTCGGGTTCGCCGGGCCGGTGATCGTGATGACCGGCGCGGTGGTGTCGATGACGAACGTCGTCGCGCCGGAGCCGATGTTGCCGGCGGCGTCGGTGCCGCGCACCGTGACGGTGTGCGAGC
The DNA here is from genome assembly GCA_026387715.1 of Pseudomonadota bacterium. Lineage (GTDB taxonomy): Bacteria > Myxococcota_A > Polyangia > Haliangiales > Haliangiaceae > JABFXX01. Next base: position 3,830 of record JAPLLF010001212.1, on the reverse strand, counting down.
CCTCGGCGAGGACCGACGTGGTGAACGGCGACGTGCACGCGGCCTGCGCGCCGGCGTCGACCTGACAGGTGAACGCCGTCGCGTCGACCGACGAGAACGTCACGGTCGGCGTGGAGTCGTTCGAGGGCGTCATGACCGGCGTCACGCTGACCGTCGGCGCCGCGGTGTCGACCACGAACGTGCCCGTCGAGTCGGTCGCCATGCCGGCCATCGCATCGGTGGCCTTCACGGTGATCGAGTGGTTGCCATCGGCGAGCACGCCGGTGGTGAACGGCGACGTACAGGCGACGAAGGCGCCCGCGTCGATCTGGCACGTGGTGGTGACCGGCGGGTTGGGCGACGCCGCCGCGAACGCGACCGTCGCGGTGTTGTCGTTCGTCGGATCCGACGGCTGCGCGGTGATCGTGGCGGTGATGCCGTCCGCGCACACGTTGCCAGAGCAGATGCCCGACAGGCAGTCCGCGTTGGCGCGGCACGCCTGGGCCGCGCCGCAATCGCCACCGGCGCCGCCGGCCATGCCCGTGACGGTGAAGCCGGAGTCAGCGACGTTCTCGGTGACCGGCACGTTGCCGACGATCGAGAACCGGTCGTGGGTCAGCACGATGATCGACCCGGTGCCGTCGGTCGCGGTGATCTCGAGCGAGGCCGCGTTGTTGATCGCGGTCTTGGTCTTGGTGCGGACGGTCGCGGCGTTGTCGTTGTTGGCGATGGCGATGGCGATGCTGCCCACCGTGACGCCGCCCGACTCGTTGTACTCGAAGCGCACGGCGGGGTGGACGCCGTCGTTGAGCGTGAAGCTGTCACCGTCGGCGAGGTGGTTCTCGTCGATCATCGCCATCGACCCGGTGGCCTTGGCGGACGACACGACCTGGCAGGTCGCGTTGCACGTGCCGCACGTGGCGTTGCCGTCGTCGCAGGCCTCCTGCGCCATCTGGCGGATGCCATCGCCGCAGGTCGTCGTCGCGCCCGCCACGAGCTGGCAGGTCGAGCCGCACACCGAGCACGACGGCTGCCCGTACGTGCACACCTCGGTGATCAGGTTGCCGTCGTCGCACTGCTCGGCCGGCGACGTCGTGCGGACGAACGTGTCGCTGCACTTGGCGTTCTTGCACGTGTTGGTGCAGTCGTCGGTGTTGATCAGGTTGCCGTCGTCGCACTCCTCGCCGGCGGTGACGATGCCGTTGCCGCAGGCGGGCGTCGTGCAGTTGTTGTCGCAGGTGTCGCCGTTGACCATGTTGCCGTCGTCGCACTGCTCGGTGCCGGTCTTGATGCCGTTGCCGCAGGCGGTCACCTTGCAGTTCGCGTCGCAGCCATCGCCGCTGACGAGGTTGCCGTCGTCGCAGGCCTCGGTGCCGGTCTTGATGCCGTTGCCGCACTTCGGCGTCGTGCAGTTGGTGTCGCACGTGTCGCCGTTGATCAGGTTGCCGTCGTCGCACTCCTCACCCGGGCCGACGATGCCGTTGCCGCAGCCCGAGATCTTGCAGTTCGCGTCGCAGCCATCGCCGGTGACGAGGTTGCCGTCGTCGCACTGCTCGCCGAGCGTGGGGTTGATGACGCCGTTGCCACAGGCGGGCGTCGTGCAGTTCGCGTCGCAGCCGTCGTTGTTCGTGAGGTTGCCGTCGTCGCACTGCTCGGTGCCGGTCACGATGCCGTTGCCGCACGCGGTGAGCGTGCAGTTGGTGTCGCAGCCGTCGCCGTTGATGGCGTTCTTGTCGTCGCACTGCTCCTTGGGGACGGTGTGCGAGTTGACCTTGCCGTCGCCGCACGTGGCGGTGGTGCAGTCGATGTTGCAGGTCTGGGTCTCGGTCGCCTGCGCGCCGGTGCCGCCGTCGCACTGCTCGGCGTGGCCGCCGGTCGCCGTCGTGGCGATCACGCCGTCGCCGCACAGCACGCGCTGGCAGCTGTTGCGGCAGTCGTCGGTGTTGACCGCGTTACCGTCGTCGCACTCCTCGCCGGGATCGACGGTGCCGTTGCCGCAGCCGAGGCCCGACTTGCAATCGGCGCTGCACGAGTCGCCGCCCACCGTGTTGCCGTCGTCGCAGACCTCGCCGATGTCCTTGATGCCGTTGCCGCAGATCTCGGCCGACAGGCAGTCGCCCGAGCAGCCGTCGCCGCTCATCGTGTCGCCGTCGTCGCAGACCTCGCCGATGTCGCGGATGCCGTTGCCGCACACCTCGAGCGAGAGGCAGTCGTGCGAGCAGTGGTCGCCGTCGGCGGTGTTGCCGTCGTCGCAGACCTCGATGCCGGTCTTGATGCCGTTGCCGCAGCTCGTCGGCTTGCAGTTCGCGTCGCAGCCGTCGCCGCTGATGGTGTTGCCGTCGTCGCAGATCTCGGGGGCCGTCACGACGCCGTTGCCGCAGCCGGTCGGCGTGCAGTTGTTGTCGCAACCGTCGTCGTTGATGAGGTTGCCGTCGTCGCAGGCCTCGACCTCGGTCTTCACGCCGTTGCCGCACGCGGTGAACGTGCAGTTCGTATCGCAGCCGTCGTTGTTGACCATGTTGCCGTCGTCGCAGGCCTCGCCGACATCCTTGATGCCGTTGCGACACTGCTCTTCCGAGCGACAGTCCGCGGCGCAGCCATCGCCGCTCACGTTGTTGCCGTCGTCGCAGACCTCGCCGGCCGCGCTGTTGCGGATGCCGTCGCCGCAGCCCTCGCGCGAGCGACAGTCGGACGAGCAACCATCACCATCGATGATGTTGCCGTCGTCGCAGAGCTCGCCCGGTTCGGTCAAGCCGTTGCCACAGGGCGAGGTCAAGCAGATCTGCTGGACGGCCGCGCACTGCGTGCCCTCCGGGCAGAAGATGCCGTTGGCGCACTGCAGCGCCTTCGGATCGTTGGCGCAGGCACCGACGAGCGTGATCGCGAGAATCACGACTCGATTCGAGATCCAGCGGTTGATCGAAGTCATCGAAGTCATATGTCCCCTAAGCTTTCCGAGAGCCGTGATCTAGAAGTGCCCGAATGCCATGACGCCGGCGCCGTTCGCCGAGATTCTTCCTCGAAGTCTTCACCTCGAATCTGGTAGGCGGTCTTGCGGTTGAGGTACGCGAGCGTGAGGCCGATCGCGACGGTCGCGCCGCCGACGCCGTACATCACGTAGCTCGCCGCCATCTTGGAGTCGCCGCTGTCGCGCAGGCTCCCGAAGCCGGAGTCCGTGACGCTGCAGCCGACGCCGCCGCTCGCCATGTTGCAGCCCGCGATCTTCTTGTCGAAGTCGTCGTAGCTGCCCTGCGCGGACAGCGCGAGGAGGCCGCCGACGCCGGCGACGACCGCGCCGCCCGCGACGACGGCCCACGGGAACCACTTCTTCTCCCAGCGGCGCTTGTACCGGGTGAGCTCGTCGGTCGTGTAGAGCTTGAGCTCCACGCGGTACTTGCTGCCCGGGTCGATGAACGGGGCCTTCACCTTCGTGGTGTAGCCCTGCATCAGCTTGCCCGGCTCGGCGCTGAACACGTGCTTGCCGGCGCGGACCTTCGCCGTGTACTTGCCCGGCGCGGTGAACACCGGCTTGCCGTCGACGAGGACCTCGGCCCCAGGCTTGTTGCAGGTCACCTCGATCGTGGCGATCGTCTGCGTGTCGATCAGCTTGATGTACTCGTTGGCCTTGTCGAACTTCTCTTTTTCGAGCGGCGCCTCGCCGTACCTGATCGCCGCCTGCAAGTTCTCGTAGACCTCGAGCGGCTGATCGAGGTTGAGCAGCGCGAGCGCGAGGTTGTAGTGGATCGCGGGGTGCTTCCAGTGGGTCAGCGCCTCGCGATACTTCTTCGCCGCGATGATGTACGCGCCGTCGTTGAGGTCGGTGTTGCCGTCGCGAAACAGCGCGAGCGCCT
>JAPLLF010000226.1 GCA_026387715.1 Pseudomonadota bacterium | reverse complement strand
CAACCTGCTCAAGCTGTGGCGCTCGGTGAAGGCGAAGACGCCAACCCTGCTGCTTGCAGCCTGACGGACTCGTCCCACGTGGGACCGCATCCGGTCTCGCCTCGACATCGAGCCGAGGCCCAACGCCATACACACTCCTAGCAGGCTAGCAGGCTAGTCGCCGGTCGGCGGGATCGTCGTCGTCGGCACGCGCTTGTTCGCGCGCGGCAGCGAGACCGTGAAGCAGGCCCCGCGATCCGCGGCCCGACGGTAGGCGATGCGCCCGCCGACCAGCTGCATCACGTACGCGGAGATCGCCAGCCCCAGACCGGTGCCCTCGGCCGTGTTGCTCGCGAACGCCTCGAACATCTGATCGGCGATGCCGGGCGCGACCCCGGGGCCGTCGTCGATCACCGTGAACACCACCTCGTCGTCGTTCGCCACGACCTTGAGGTCGACGATGCCGTGGGTCGGCGACGCGTTCGCGGCGTTGCGCAGGAGGTTCGCGAGCACCTGGAGGAACAGCGGCTCGGACACCACGACGGTCGCGTCCGGCAACTCGGCGACGCGGAGCTGCGCGCGCTCGCGCACGTAGCCCCCGGCCAGTCGCCCCGCGCGCTGCACGAGATCGATGATCCGGATCGGCTTCGTCGTGACCTCGCCGTCGCGGATGAAGCGGCGCATCTGGACGAACAGCTGGACGATCTCCTCGCCCGCCGCGCGCGCGTCGGCCGCGGCCTCGGTCAGCATCGCGGTGTCGTGCTCGTCGACGGCGATGGTCAGATCGCCCAGGGCGGCCGACATCGCCTGCACGGTCGACGCGAGATCGTGGAGCAGCGAGGAGGTGAGCGCGCCGAGGGTGGCCTGGCGCATCAGGTGGTTGACCCGCTGCCCGCCCGCGACGGCGCTCTGGACCGACGACACGCGTGCCTCGAGCACGCCGCAGCGCCGCTGCGCGCGGTGCGCGAGGTAGGTCACCAGCTGCCGGCCGCCGTCGCCGATGCCGCGCGCGCGCACGCGGAGATCGCCGTCCGCGTCGAGCGGGAGATCGAGGTACCAGCCGGGGCCGTCCTTGGCCACCTGGCCGCCGATGAACGTGTGCTCGCCGACCTCGCTGCGCGCGATGGTCGTGCACGCGAGCACGCCTTCGACGGTCAGCGCGCGCCGGACCACGGTCTCGCACAGCTCCATCGGGGTCGACGTGCGGCGGAGCTCCTCGTCGAAGGTCGCCAGCTCGAGCGCGTCCTCGACGGACGCGTTGAGCCGACGGGTGGTGTCGCGCTGCTCGAGCGCGCGCTGCACGACGACCTCGATCTCGTCGTGCCAGGGCTTGCCGACCTTGTAGGGCGCGTCCGGACTGAGCAGCGCCCGGTGTGCCCGCTCGTCGAGATAGCCGGTCAGCAGGACCCGCACGGCGTCGCGCTGGTGCTGGCGCGCGAACTCGAGCACCTCGATGCCATCGTGATCGGGCATCTTGAGATCCGAGATGACGACGTCGTATTGCTGGGTGGACAGGGCGTCGAACGCCTCGCCGCCCGACGCGACGGCCTCGACGAGATAGCTCACCGACAGCTCGTCGACGAGGGCTTCGCGGACGTGATCGTCGTCGTCGACGACCAGAATGCGCGCGGAGATCTTCATGACGGTTCCTTCGTTGAGATGTCGTCGAGACGATCGACGAATGAGGCGAGTGCGTTGGAGACCTCGTGCGGCAGCTCGTGCTGGTCGCCGCCGCTCTTCACGGTCGACTGGCTCGCCTTCACGATGGCGTTGACGTTCGATTCGATCCGGCGCGAGATCTGTCGGACCCGATCGAGCAGCCGGGTCATGACGACCTGATGGTTTTCGGGGAGGAAGCCGATCTCGACCGCCATCCGGCGCACGGTGCTCGACAGCGCGCCGACGGGGTTGTTGAGGTGGTGGGCGATGCCCGCGACGAGCTCGCCGACCCCGGCGCGGAGCGCGAGCATCGCGACCTCGCGGTTGCGATGCTCCAGGAGGCGCTTGGTCTCCTCGAGCTGCGCGTAGGCGCGCTCGAGGTCGGCGTAGGCGGTGTACAGCGCGGAGTGCTTGGCGACGACCTCGCGCTCGAGCAGCCGGCGCTCGCTCGTGTCGCGCGCGACGTAGGCCGTGAGCTCACGGTCGCCGACGACGTGGGCACAGTCGAGCTCCACGAACACCGGGTAGTCGTCGCTGCGACGGAGGGCGACGTCCTCGTAGTGCCCCGGGATGGTGATGTCGCGCCCGGGCTCGTAGACGAGGTTCTCGAGCAGGGTCCCGATGAGGGCGTGGGTGTCGTAGGCGAGCAGCTCGCTGAGTCGCACGTTCACCGACACGACCTGGGTGGTCACGCGATCCACGATGAACAGGCATTCGGTGCTGCTCTCGAACAAGAGCCCGAACACCGCCTTTGCAACCGAATCGCCCACAATGCGGGATTCGACCGGGTGACGATCACGTCAAGGCCGCCGACGGTCCTCATCCTTCCCAGGGGGGCGATCTACGCAACCCTTTGCCGATCCTCGACTTCGTGATCGGCCCGCGACTTGCTGGTGATTGGCTCCGTGGCCATCGACCTCGGTACGATCAATCAGCTCGAGTCCGCGCTGACGTTCCATCGCGAGCGCCACACCGTGCTCGCCGGCAACATCGCCAACCTCGACACCCCGGGCTATCGCCCGATGGACCTCGACCGCAGCACCGGCGAGGTCGTCACCGCGTTCGACGACGGTGGCCAGCTGGTCGGCCCCGACGGCAACGCGGTGTCGCTCGAGCGCGAGATGTCCAAGATCGACGCCAACCGGGCGCGCTACGCCACGAGCACCGAGCTCGTGTCCCGGCGGCTCGCGCTGCTCAAGTACGCCGCCGGAGATGGGGGTTAGCCATGGACTTCTTCACCGCGATGGAGGTTTCGGCCTCCGGGCTGTCGGCGCAGCGCACGAAGATGAACGTCGCGTCGTCGAACCTCGCCAACGCCCAGACCACGCAGAGCGCGACCGGCGGGCCGTATCAGCGCCGCTCGCTTGTCGTGTCCGCCGTGCCCGTGCCGGGCGTCGACGGCCCGTTCGCCAACGCCGTCCGCGGCGTCGCCGTGTCGTCGATCACCCAGGACACCAAGCCACCGCGGCTCGAGTACGACCCCGGGCACCCGCAGGCGAACGCCCAGGGCTACGTCGCGTATCCGAACATCAATCCCGTCGAGGAGATGGTCGACATGATCACCGCGTCCCGCGCGTACGAGGCCGGCATCACGTCGATGACGACCGCCGTCAACATGGCCGAGCGCGCGCTGGGGATCGGCCGATGAGCGCGATCGGGCCGATCGTCGCGCCGTCGCTGGCATCGATCACGAGCACGCCGGGCACGACGCGCACGGCGCCGGCCGAGCAGGACTTCGCGGGCTCGTTCCTCGGCGCGCTACGCGACGCCAAGAACCTCGAGACCGCGGCGACCAAGGCCGACGCGCAGTTCGCGGCCAACGATCCCGCGATGGGCATCCACGAGGTCATCATCGCGAGCGAGAAGGCCAACATCGCCGTCCGCTACGCGACGACGCTCAAGTCCAAGGCCCTCGAGGCCTATCGCGAACTGATGAACACGCAGGTGTAAGCCATGGCAGATGTAGCGAAACCAGCGGTGCTTCAGGTCCTCGGCCAGGCCAAGGATCTGTGGGGCAAGCAGCCGAAGGGCCGCCGGCTCCTCGCGATCCTCGTCGTGCTCGGCATCCTCGGCGTGGTCGGCTGGACCACGTTCATCGCCAAGGGCGAGTCGTGGGTCGAGCTCGCGGCCGGGGCCTCGCCCGACGACGTCCACGATCTGCACACCCGCCTCGAGGCCGCGAACATCCCGGCGCGGATGACCGGCACCAAGCTGGAGGTGCCCGCGGATCGCGCCGACGAGGCGCGCGCGCTCGCGGCCAGCGCCGGCTTGCCCCACGGGGGTAAGGGCTTCGAGCTGTTCGACGGCTCGAGCCTCGGCGAGTCGAGCTTCACCGAGCAGGTCAAGTACCGGCGCGCGCTGCAGGGCGAGCTCGCGCGGAGCATCGCGTCGCTCGCGCAGGTCGAGAGCGCCCGCGTGCACCTCGCGCTCGGCAAGCGCTCGGTGTTCAAGGATCACGAGGAGCCGCCGTCCGCGTCGGTCGCCCTCCACCTGCACGCCGGCCAGCAGCTCACCTCCGAGCAGGTCCGCGGGGTCCGTCAGCTGGTCGCCGCGAGCATCGAGGGGCTGCGCGCCGAGCAGGTCGTCGTCGTCGACAACCACGGCAACCTCCTCGAGGCCGGCGAGACGACGGCGGCGGATCGGCAGGCGACCATCGAGCACAACGTGGCGTCGCGCGTGCGCTCCATGCTCGAGCGCGTCGTCGGCGCTGGCAAGGTGTCGGTCGTCGCCACCGCCGAGGTCGACGAGAGCAAGGTGTCCGAGACCGAGGAGTTCTTCGACAAGGACAAGCAGGCGATCCGCAGCGAGTCGCGCACCGTCGAGGGCCCCGCCGCGGCGGCCGGCGGGACCACCGGCCTCACCGGCACGCCGGGCAACCTCCAGGGCGCCGCCGTCGCCGCGGCGGGCGCGCAGAAGCTGACCGAGGCGAAGAACTACGAGGTCAGCCGCACGGTCCGCCAGACCACGAAGCCCGACTCGAAGCTGCAGAAGCTCCGCCTCGCGGTCGTCGTCGACTACAAGACCGTCGACGGCAAGCCGGTCCCGCGCGACGACAAGGAGATCGCCGAGCTGGTGGCGATCGCGACGCAGGCGGCCGGGCTCGACGCCACCCGTGGCGACAAGCTCGAGCTGCGCGCGTTGCCGTTCGCGCCGGACGCCGAGGCCGTGCTCGACGCGGCCGCCGCCGTCCCGCCGCCGGCGGGGTTGCCGATCACGACGATCGCCGCGGCCGGCGGTGGCCTGTTCGTCGTCCTCGTCCTGGTCGCGATGATGCGCGGCCGCGCGCGCCGCCGTCGGGCGCCGCGCAACCTGGCGTACCAGCTCAAGGCGCCGATGAACGCGCGCGACTTCGAGCGCGCGCTCGACGCCCCCAGCGCCGACGAACCGCTCGGGTTGCCCGCGGGCCGGCCGGTCCAGGACCGCGTGCTCGACGTGGTGCGCGGCGACGTCGAGCGCGCCGCCGAAGTGTTGACAGCATGGCTGCAGGAACCTGCACCCAAGGGAGCGAAGTAGATGGCGATCTTGAAGGTGACGACACCTCCCGTGAAGCCGGGCCTCGACATCTACGGCCCGCGCAAGGCCGCGATCGCCCTGCTCTCGCTCGACGAGGAGGTGGCCGCCCAGGTGCTCTCGAAGCTGCCGAACGCCGAGATCCGCCGGCTGTGCGAGGCCGTCGACGAACTCGGCGAGATCGAGGGCGAGACGATCGCCAGCGTGCTCGAGGACCTCGAGCGCGACATCACCGGCCCGATGGCGCTGGTGCGCGGCGGGGGCACCGCCTACGTGCGCAAGCTCGTGGATCGCGCGCTCGGCTCCGACAAGGCGCTCAAGCTGTTCGGCGCGGCGCCGCCGCCCACGCCCGAGCCGCTCGTGCTGCTGCGCACCGCGCGCGCCAACGCGCTCGCGATGCTGCTCGCCGAGGAGCACCCCCAGATCGCCGCCTGCATCCTCACCCAGCTGCCGGCGTCGATCGCGGCGCGCGTGCTCGCGCTCATGGATGCGGAGGTCGGCGCGGATCTCGCCGGCCGGATCGCCGAGCTCGACGAGATCCCCGAGCACGCGGTCACCGAGGCGTCCGAGAGCCTCGTGCGCGCCCTCGAGGCCGCCGGCGGCCTCGCGACCAGCGATCAGCGCGCGGAGTTCGACGGGCTCGCGTTCTCGGCGTCGATCGTCAACGAGATGACGAGCGAGGACGGCGATCGGCTGCTCGAGAAGATCGGCGACCGCGATCAGTCCGTCGCGACGCGCATCCGCGAGGCGATGTTCACGTTCGAGGATCTCATCGAGATCGCACCGCGCGAGCTCGGCCTGCTCCTCCGCAACGTCCAGAGCGACACGCTCGTCGTGGCGCTGCAGACCGCCCCGAGCGAGCTCCGCGAGCACTTCCTGTCGTCGTTGTCGCAGCGCGCGTCCGGCACGCTGCGCGACGATCTCCAGGCGGCGCCGCCCAAGCGGGTGTCGGAGGTCGAGAACGCCCAGCGTGAGGTCGTCGAGGCCGCGATGCGGCTCGCCGCCGAGGGCAAGCTCACGATGCCCGAGCGAGGTGCCGGATGAGCGAGACGAGCGACATCGTCCCCTTCCTGCAAGCGATCGCGGCGGCGACGATCTCCCCGATGGGAGCGTCCCTGCCCACGCTCGGACCGCGACCCGTGGTGATCGACCACGTCGCGGAGAACGCCGCCGCGCGCCAGGCCGCGATGGTCGCGGGGCGCGACGCGGGCCTCCAGGAGACCGCGGCGCTGCGCGACACCCTCACGAAGCTCGCCGCTGGCTGCGCGACCGCGAAGGACGCCCGGGCCGGCGAGCTCGCCGACCTCGTCGCGGCGGCGGCGATCACCGTGATCGAGGCGTGGCTGGGAACCCTGGAGAGCCGCGAGCGGCTCGCCCCGGTGATCCGCGGCTGGCTCGAGGGTGAGGGGGGCAAGGCGGTGGCCTCCGTCCATCCCTCGGAGGTCGAGGCGGCATGTGAGGCGGTCGGCGACGCCGCGATCACCGTCGTCGGCGACGACACCGTCAACCCGGGCGACATCCGCATCCGCGGTGGCGAGCGCGACTTGACGCATGCGTGGCGGAACCGCCTGGATGACCTGCGCAGCGCGATCACCGCCGAGCTGGCCTCGGCCCGCGAGCTGCAATAGCTCGAGCTCGTGACGTTCTCCGCGCTGCCGTCGCTCGTGTCGTCGTGGACCAGGCCGCAGCCCCTCGGGCGGGTCGTCGAGGTCGCCGGCACGATCGTGCAGGTCGCGATGACGGGCGGCGAGCTGGGCGACATCCTCGAGGTCGAGACCGGCAGCGGGGTTAGCATCGCGTGCGAGGTCGTCGGGTTCCGCGGCAGCGTGCTGCTGTCGATCCCGCTCCAGCCCGCGAAGCGCATCGCCCCCGGCGCGCTCGCGCGGCTGCGGCCCGCGATCGCGACGTTGCCGGTCGGCGACGCGCTCGTCGGCCGCTTGATCGATCCGTTCGGCAACCCCCTCGACGGTGGCCCGCCGCCGATCTGCCGCGAGCGCGTGGTCGTCGACGGCGGCGCGCTGCCGATCGACGAGCGCGGCGAGGTCGAGCATCGCTTCGACACCGGGGTCCGCGTGATCGACGGCCTGCTGACGTGCGGGCGTGGCCAGCGCGTCGGCATCTTCGCGGGCGCCGGCTGCGGCAAGAGCGTGCTCGTCGAGCAGATCGCGAGCCAGGCCGACGCGGACGTGATCGTCGTCGGGCTCGTCGGCGAGCGCGGCCGCGAGGTCCGCGAGCTGCTGTCGGCGACGCGGCGCGACCGGATGGTGATCGTGGCCGCGACCGCCGATCGCTCCCCGCTCGAGCGCATCCGCGGCGCGCAGGCGGCGACCGCGATCGCCGAGTACTTCCGCGACCGCGGCAAGAACGTCTTGCTCGTGCTCGACTCCCTGACGCGCTACGCGATGGCGCTCCGCGAGCTCGGCCTCGCCCTCGGCGAGCCGCCCGCGACGAAGGGCTATCCGCCGAGCGTGTTCGCGACCCTGCCGCGCCTGCTCGAGCGCGTCGCCCCGCGCGACGCCGGCGGCGCGATCACCGCGTTCTACACCGTGCTCGTCGAGGGCGACGACCTCAGCGACCCGGTCGCCGACTCGGCGCGCTCGCTGCTCGACGCGCACATCGTGCTCAACCGCGACCTCGCCGGTCGCGGTCAGTTCCCCGCCGTCGACATCCTCGCGAGCGCGTCGCGCGTCTCGCGGCGCGTCTCCAAGCCGGCGTGCGCGCGCCTCGCGATCAAGTCGCGCGAGCTGCTCGCCCGCCGCAAGCAGGCCGTCGAGCTGCAGTCGCTCGGCGCCTACACCGCCGGGGTCAACCCGGCGCTCGACATCGCCCTCGCCGTCGGTGATCGCGTCGACAGCTGGGCACGCCAGGCACCCTACGAACCCACCACCTACGACACCACGATCCGCGAGCTCGCCGCCGCGGTCGGAGAGGAGATCACGCTGTGACGATCAATCCCCGCGCCATCCGCGCCCTCCGCGCCGTCCGGACCAGGCTCCGCGACGTCGCCGCCGCCGAACACTCCGTCGCCGCAAACGCGCGCGATGGCGTGGCCGCGCGGCTCCGCTCCGAACACGACCTGCTCGGGGAGGTCCTCGAGGACGCGCACCGCGCGCTCGCCGCCGCCCGCACCGTGTACGAGCTCGACCTCGTCGCCGACGGCATCGTCGCCCAGCGGGGCGCGATCGCCAACGCCGCGACCGCGCACGCCGACGCCTCCGCGGTCGTCGACCTCACCGCCGCGCGCCTGCGCGAGCGCACGCGGCAACTCCGCACGGCCGAGAAGCTCGTCGAGCTGTCCGACGACGAGCGCTACGTGCGCGAGGCGCGCGCCGAGCAGCGCGGCACCGACGACCTCGCCTCGAGGCGCCGATGATGACGCGGATCGGCGCGCCCGCCCACCGCGGCGACGCGAACATCGAGCACGCGCGCGAGGCGCCCTCCGATCGCGGCGACTTCGAGGCGCACTACCAGAAGCTGCGCGCGAAGAAGCAGGCCCCGGAGCCGGTGATCCCGCAGGCGGAGATGCGCCGCAACGCGACGACGCCGCTCGAGCGCGCGCTCCGCGACCACCTCGCGGCGATCAACGGCGAACCGACCGTCACCGATCCGGATCAGCTCGACGAGGTCACCGACGTGATCCCGAACAGCGCGGCCGTCGCGGCGAAGACGGCCGTCGAGACCGAGAAGCTCGACGCTCCTGCGGACACCGAGATCACCGACGTCATGCCGACGATCGATCCCGCGCTGATCGACGCCCCGAAGGTCGCGAGCGGGACCTCCGACGCGACCTCGCCCACGCCGGCGACCTCGCTCGTACCGCTCGCCACGACCGCCCGCACGCCGCGCGCGCCGTTCGCACCACCGCCCGCCACGCCCGTCGCGCCCACGCCCACCACCACCACCACCACCACCACCACCACCACCACCACCACCAGCGCCTCGCCGACCGCCGCCGCGGCGTCGGCCACGTCCACATCGCCGACCACGACGGCACCCACGGTCGCCGCCACGTCCACCACGTCCACCACGCCCACCCCGCCCACCCGGGTGGCCCCCTCCGCACCAGCGCCGTCCGGGCCGATCCCGGAGACCACGGTCGCGGACGTCGACGCCGCGCTCGCCGCGATCGTCACCCCACCGGGCACCCCGGCCGCCGCCTCGACGACCGCGACGACCACGCCGACGCCCGAGCTCACCGCCGGCGACCTCATCGACGCCGCGGTCGCGCTCGGCGGACGTCACCTCGAGCGCGACGACCTCGCGAAGCTCGACGACGACGGCCACGACGACGACGACGACGCGCCGACGGTCGACGCGCTCGGGGCGCTGGCCGGCGTCGGCACCGAGCCCGCGCGCGTGCCGATCGTCCACGTCCCGCGCAGCGCCGCGGTCGCCAGCGTCGCCCCGATCGACGCTCCGCCGCAGGAGCTCGCCACCGCGACCAGCCACCTCCACCTCGTGATCGGCGACGACCTCGATCGCGTCGTCGTCACCGTCGCGGTGCGGGGCGAGCACGTGACCACCACGGTGCGCACCGCCAACGATCAGCTCGGGGCCTCGGTGGCGCGCAACGCCGCGCTGCTCGACGACGCCCTGCGTGCGCGGGGCCTCACCCTCGACGAACTCGACACGCAGCCGGATCCCGACCGGCGTCACCAACCTCACCCGCAAGACCCGTCCAAGCAGGACGAGCAGGAGCCCACGTCGTGAGCATCGAAGCCCTCAGCGCGGCGACGTCGACGACCTCGACCGCGCAGACCACCACCCCCAAGGGCAGCAAGGACGAGTTCCTCAAGCTGTTCATGGCGCAGCTACAGCACCAGGATCCCCTCGACCCGAAATCGGGCGCGGACATGGTGGCGCAGCTCGCGCAGTTCTCCGCCGTCGAGCAGGCGGCGCAGACCAACTCGACGCTCTCCGAGCTCGCGGCCGCGCAGGCGTCGAACGCCAGCGCGAGCCTGTCGAACCTCGTCGGGCGCGACTGCCAGGGCGTCGCCGGCGACTTCACGATCGATCGCCCGGGCACGCCGCCACCACCGCTCGACCTCACGGCGACCGGCCCGATGAAGGGCGCCTCCGTGGTGATCACCGGGGCCGACGGCAAGGAGCTCCGGCGCATCCCGATCGCCGACGGGACGACCTCGACCACCGTCGCGTGGGACGGGCGGGACACCAGCGGGCAGCTCGTGCCCGCGGGCAGCTACAAGATCGCGGTCGACCCCGGCGCCACGACCGCGTCGATCCAGTCGCGGTGGCACGGATCGATCGACGCCATCGAGCTCACCCCGGACGGCCCGCGCCTGCGCATGGGCGGCGTCCTCATCGCACCTTCCGACATTCGAACGATCGGCTCGGCCGGTCAAGGAACCCCCTCATGAGCATCACCAACAGTCTCTACATCGGCATCAGCGGACTCCAGGCACACGGCGACGCGATCAGCGTGATCGGCGACAACATCGCGAACACGTCGACGGTCGGCTACAAGCGCAACCGCGCGGAGTTCGCCGACGTGCTCGGCGGCCAGCTCGGCGGGTCGCGGCTCGGCGGCGGCGTGCGGCTCGGCGGCACGCAGACGATGTACGACCAGGGCTCGATCCAGCAGACCGGCGCGCCGCTCGACATGGCGATCCGCGGCAAGGGCTTCTTCGTCGTGCAGGGCAACAACGACGGCAAGTCCGGCCAGTACTACACCCGCGACGGGCGGTTCTCGCTCGACAACACCGGCACCGTCGTCGACCCGCGCGGCCTCAAGCTGCAGGGCTACGCGATCGACTCGGCCGGCACCCGGTCGACGAGCATCGGCGACCTCGCGCTCGGCGGCCGGCAGTCGCCGCCGGTCGCGACGACGAGCGCCAAGATGAGCCTCAACCTCGACGCGAGCGAGGTCCCGCCGACGGCGCCCTGGGATCCCGCCGCGCCGAACGCGACGTCGAACTACGCGACCTCGCAGACCGTCTACGACTCGCTCGGCGCCTCGCACCGGGCGGAGGTCTACTTCCGCTCGACCGGCACCGGCGGCTGGGAGTGGCACGCCATGGTCGACGGCGGGGAGGTCGGCGGCACGGCGGGCACGCCGACGGAGATCGCGACGGGCACCCTGACGTTCAGCCCCACCGGCGCGCTGACCAACCAGACGATGACGTCGTCGGCCGCGAGCTTCACGAACGCGACGCCCGGCCAGGTGATCAACTTCACGTTCGACAACGCGACGTCGTTCGACACCAACCAGTCGACGATCAACGGGGTCGACATCGACGGTCACGGCGCCGGCACGCTCATCGATCTCGCGATCAGCGAGGACGGCAAGGTCACCGGCGTGTTCGACAACGGCGACCGGCTCGCGCTCGCGCAGGTCGCGCTCGCCGACTTCACCAACGAGCAGGGCCTCGCGCGGGCCGGCAACGGCCTGGTGACCGCGACGAACACGTCGGGCGACGCCCTGATCGACGCCGCGGGCGCCGGCTCGCGCGGCGCGATCAGCGCGGGGGCCCTCGAGGGCAGCAACGTCGATCTCGGGACCGAGCTCGTCACGTTGATCGCCTACCAGCGCGCCTTCCAGGCGAACGCCAAGACGGTGACCACGGCCGACGAGATGCTGATGGACATCAACAACCTCAAGCGGTAGCCGCGGCACCGTTTCCTTCCTGCTTCGCTTCCCCGAGGCCGCCATTGGCGGCCTCGATTTCGTTTCGGGTGTCGTCGGCTCTGGCGATCGCTCGGGTGCCAACTCGAATCGATTCAGGCACATACGCACGGCACGTCGATTGCTCATCCCAGCTGCGTGAGCGATTCGATTCTCGATGCCGCGGAGCTGGAAGCGATCCAGAGCGCGATCCGGGAATCGGCTCCGACCACGCGTCGCGTCCAGGACGTCGGGATCGAGCCGACCCGCCTCGCGCTGATCGCCGACGACCGCATCGCCGACGCGGCCCGGCCGGTCCTCATCGGCCTCGCCAATCGCTGGGGGCGCGCCGTCCCGCGCTCGCTCCGCACCATCTTTCCCGGGACCTGGCAGCTCGACGTCATCGGCGCCGACGTCATCGATGGCTCCACCGCGAAGGAGGAGCTGCGGAACGGCTGGATCGCTGGCATGACCGCCGGCGCCTCCGAGGTCATCGTCTGCGTGCAGGGCCCGGTCATCGACATCGCCGCCGCGCGTCGCTGCGGCGCCGCGTCGCCTCCGATCGACACCAAGCGCACGCCGTCGCCGGTCTCGCTCAAGCTGTTCGGCCCCGCCGGGCGCGCGATGCTCGAGAGCCTCGGCAGCGCCTGGCGCGAGGTCTTCGAGGGCGCGCTCACGCCGTCGACGGACCTCGCGATCGTCGCCCGCATGCTCGAGGCCCGCTCGCTCGTGCGGGTCACGCTGACGTTCACCGGGGTGCTCGCGGGTCGCGTGACGATCTACGCGCGCCCCGAGACGATCGTCGCGCGCCCGCAGGCGCTCGCGGCGCACAAGGCGACCGTCGCGATGATCGCGAACGCGCTCGCCAACGTCTCCGTCGAGGTGATGGTGGAGCTCGGCACGCTGCGCATGCCGCTCCGCAACTTCAAGAGCCTCGATCGCGGCACCACCCACGTGCTGCCGCGGTTCGTCGACTCACGCGTCCCCGTGTTCTGCGAGGGCGTGCTCAAGGCCTGGGCGCGCCCGATCGTGTGGCGTGGCGTCCTCGCCGTCCAGATCATCTCGGTCGTCAGCCAACAAGGAACCCCCACCTCATGAGTGAACTCGCCGACGACGTCGCGTTCGATCCCGCCCAGCTCGAGTCGCTCCTGCACGACGTCCCCCTCGAGGTCACCGTCGAGCTCGGGCGCGTTCGCCTGAACCTGAGCGAGCTCGCGGCGCGGCTGGGGCCTGGGTCGATCATCACGCTCGACAAGGCGACGGGCGCGCCGCTCGACGTACGCGTCAACAACCGGCTGGTCGCGCGCGCGGAAGCGATCGCGATCGGCGAGCGATGCGGCATCCGCATCGTCGAGATCGTCGGAAGCAAGGACCTGTGATGCGGAACGTTCAGCTCGCCACCCTGGCGCTCACCCTCCTCCTGCCCTCCCTCGCCGTCGCCGCGCCGAGCTTCGAGATCCTCGATCGCGGTGACGCCGTCGAGATCGTCGCGCACGAGGTGAAGGCCACGCGGACCGCGGTCGTCCCGACCCGCCAGCGCCTCGAGGTCGCGATCGCGGGCTTCGCGACCGCGACGCGCCTCGTCCCGAAGGACGCGACGGTGCGCCAGGTCGAGTTCGACGGCGGCCCCGCGGCCCGCGTGCTCAGCGTCAAGCTCGGGTTCGAGCGCGACGACGTCCGCGCGCTCGCGCGCTTCGCCCAGACGATCCAGGTCGGCGACGACCTGCACATCCTGATTCCGCGCCACCTCCCGGTCGACGGCAAGATCACCCCGCTCCCCGAGCCGACGCTGCCCGCGACGGTCCCGACGCCCCCGGCCCCGACGGCCCCGACGGCCAAGACGCCCGCGGCACCCGCGGCGCCCACGTTCGGTCCCGCGCGACCCGAGCCGACCGTCGCGCCCGAGGCCCCACGGATGATGGGCCCGACCGCCACTGCACCGCTCGCGACCGAGGGCGCCGAACCCGTCCCGGCGAGCGATCCCAGGCCCGCGGTCGGCGGCGCCGTCCCGACGAAGCCCGCCACGGCGAGCATCGACGACCCGTCGGCCAGGACCGCCAAGCCGGTGAAGCTGCAGGAGCAGACCGGCTCGGGAATGCAGCTCGTGCTCGCCGGCGGGCTGTGCCTGGTCGGGCTGTTCACGTGGCTGATGCGCAAGCGCCGCGCGTCCGTCCCCCAGGGCTCGACCATCGAGGTCGTCGCCCAGCGCAGCCTCGGGGGCAAGGCCAAGATCGTGTGGCTCACCGCCGGTGGCCGCGAGATGGTCGTCGCGGTCACCCCGCAGAAGGTCCAGATGCTCGGCCAGTGGGGCAAGCCCACGTCGCCCCACAGCGCGACCACGCGCTCGGCCACCGCGCAGAACCTCCCCGAGGCACGCACGCCGCACCCGCCGGCGCCCAGGCCGACGAGCTCCGCAGTCGCGGGCATCCTCAAGCTCCGTGGCACGACCGTGAACCTCAACGAGGAGGTCGTCACCGGCGACTACGAGGCCGACGAGCTGTGGGCCCGCGAGATGCTCGCCGCGCAAGGGATCCGCCGGTGATCGGCCTCCTGCCGATCCTCGACGGCGTCGTCGATCCGGTCGCCACCGCCGCGCAGACCGTGCAGCAGGCCAGCGGCCACGCGCCCGGCGGGCTCGGCGCCGTCGGCATGGTCGTCGTCCTCACGGTCGTCACCCTGCTCCCCGCGATCGTGCTGTCGTGCACGAGCTTCGTCCGCTTCATCGTCGTGCTCGGCTTCGTGCGGACCGGGCTCGGCACGCCCGCCGCCCCGCCCAACCAGGTGCTCGTCGGGCTCGCGCTGTTCATGACCGTGTTCGTGTCGGGCCCGATCGCCGAGAAGATGTACGACGCGGCCGGGCGCGACTACCTCGACGGCAAGCTGACCGAGGCGCAGGCGTTCGAGAAGGCGACGCCGCCGCTCCGCGACTTCCTCCTCGCGCGCACGACCGACGCGGATCTCGAGCTGTTCTACTCGGTGTCGAGCGGCCACCGCCCCACGACGCTCGCCGACGTGCCGCTGCGGATCGCGGTCCCTGCGTTCATGCTGTCCGAGCTGCGGACGGCGTTCACGATCGGCCTCACGGTGCTGTTGCCGTTCCTAGTGATCGACCTCGTCGCGGCGACGATCCTCACGTCGCTCGGCATGGTGATGGTGCCGCCGAGCAGCGTCGCGCTGCCGCTCAAGCTCCTGGTGTTCGTGATGATCGACGGCTGGCACCTCATCGTCGAGTCGCTCCTGCGCGGAGCGGCGACGTGAGCACCTCGTCGCTGCTCGACCTCTGGCGGCAGGCGATCGGCACGCTCGTCGCGGTCGCCGCCCCGTTCCTCATCGTCTGCCTCGCCGTCAGGCTCGCCGTCGCGATCGTCCAGACCGCGACGCAGCTCCAGGAGAGCATCCTGGCGTTCGTCCCCAAGCTCGCCGCCGCGATCCTCGTGATCGCGCTCGCCGGCCACTGGATGCTCGACAAGCTCGGCGCGTTCACCCGCGGCGCGTTCACCGCGTCGGCGACGCCGACCGTGCCGGTGGCCCCCGACATCGGGGCCGAGGCCGACGGCACCAACGACGAGCCGGTCGAGTAGCGCGTGCAGTTTCACGAGGGCGAGCTCGGCGCCCTGGTCGTCACGTTCGTCCGCGCGGCGGCGCTCGTCGCCACCGCGCCGGTCGTCGGCGACAGCGGCGTGCCGATGCGCGCGCGCCTCGTGTTCGTGATCGCGCTGACCCTCGCGATCGGGACCAACCGCGACCCGCTGCCGCTGGCCGAGCTGCCGCTCACGGCGCTCGTCGAGCTCGCGGTCGGCCTCGTCACCGGGATGTCGGCGCGCTTCGTGATGGCGCGGGTCGCCAACGCCGGGCAGCTCATCGGGCTCTCGCTCGGCCTGGGCTTCGCCTCGGAGTACGACGCGCACGCCGGCGAGTCGGCCGGCACCGTGCGCATGCTCGCGACGACGATCGCGTCCCTCGCGTTCATCCAGGTCGGCGGGTTCGAGGCGATCGCGCGCGGCGTCGCCGGGCGCCCCGCGCACCTCACCGAGCTCGCGTACCTCGGCCCCCAGCTGATCGAGCACGGCACGGCGGCTTTCGGGCACGGCCTCGCGCTCGCGGCGCCCGTCGTGATCGCCGCGCTCGTCGGCAACCTCGGGCTCGCGCTGATGAACCGCGCCGCCCCCGCGGTCAACGTGTTCTCGGTGTCGCTGCCCGCCGTGCTGATGATCGGCGGGCTCGTGCTGGTCGCCAGCGCGCCCAGCTTCATCGCCCACGTCGTCTCGGTCGCCCGCACCGCCGCCGCGATCCTGCGCTAGTTCGCGCTCGTGGGTGAGATCTCGAGAACACCTCCCGGGCGAAGGAAGCCAAGCGCGCAGATCGCGGGCGCGGTGCTTGGATGGGCACGCGCGGCTGCCTCCCGCACGAACGGGGCCGGCGCGCGCTCGTGCGTTGACTCGAGCGTTCTGCCAAGCGCGAACGTTGTGCACACTTTATCTCGCCGCGCCGGCCCCGTTCGTGCGGGGCGCGCCGCGCGTTGGCGAGATCACATGCGAGCTGGTTCGGGCTCGGATCCCAGGAACGGTTCCCGACGACGAAATCGCACGTCTCAACGTCTCACGTGGGAGATCCCGAGGGATCTCGGGGCACCTTGGGATCGACAATGGCGGATCGACTTCCACGAAGGCCACCGTTCAAGCGGTCACGTTCGAGTTTCAGTCTAGCATCGTGCGTGGGCCACCACCTCACAGCCAGGAGGATACAGGGAGGCTCAGGCGAACGAGATCGCTCGGCGACTTCGGTCTTGTTCGTTCTCATGCAAAGTGCCGAGGAGAGACCGTGAGGATTCCATCGGCGATGGCCGCGAGCACAGGGGGCACGAGCACGAGCACGAGCACGAGCACGAGCACGAGCACGAGCACGAGCACGAGCACGAGCGCCGCCGCCCCACGCCGCGGATTTCAGAGACAGAATACGTAGCCATCGAGGATCCTCTCCGGCGACGATCACTTCGGAGCGCTCGAGGCCAGCACGAAGCGAGCGCGCCAGGCGAACACACCCCTTTGGCCGCGAGTTCCGCAGCGGCCTACGCTCCAGCAGATCGCTGGCGCCACCCGGACGCGCTGATGTTTTGACCGCTCACGATCTTCCAAGCCAGCGAGGATGTTTGAGCGGCCAAAGGCGGTGTGTTCGCCAGCGCGAGCGCGCCACACGGTCTCCCACCACGGCCACCTCGGTGTCGCCGATCTTGACGCGACCCCGGCCCGTCGGTTGCACGGGCATGGGGCTCGGTGGCCGACCCGCAACGCACCCACAAGCCATCCGCGAAGCGGGTGCGAGAGTTTCGCAAGCGCGGCGACATCGCGCTGTCGCGCGACGCGGTGTCGGCGGCGGCCTTGTTCGGCGGCGCGATCGCGCTGACCGCGTGCGCGAGCAGCTCGTTCGACGCCATCCGCGACTTCGTCGCCCACGCGATGGCCACCGCCGACGGCCGCGACAGCGGCGACCTCCAGGACCTCCCCCGCGCGGCGCTCCACGCGTTCCTCGTGGCGACCGTGCCGATCCTCCTCGGCGCGGGGCTCGGCGCGGTGTTCGGGATCTTCGGCCAGCTCGGCTGGCCGCCCGTGTGGAAGGGGGTGCACTTCGACCTCGGCAAGCTGTCGCCCGGCAAGAACCTCCCGCAGACCTACGGGCTGGCGAGCATGACGCGGCGGACCGCGACGGCCCTCGCCAAGATCGTCCTCGTCGGGACGATCGTCGCGTTCGCGATCAGCGGGGACTTCCTCGCGCACCCGATCCAGGCCCGCGAGATCGGGAGCCTGGTCTCGGGGATCCTCGGGCGGGTCCTGATCGCGGTGGTCGCGGTGCTCGTGACCCTCGGCCTGGGGGACTACCTGCTCGCCCGGCGGCGCATCGGCGGGCAGATGAAGATGACCATCGAGGAACTCAAGCGCGAGGGCCGCGAGTCCGACGGCGATCCGATGGTCAAGGGCAAGCGTCGCCAGCGCATGCGCGAGCTCGCCAAGCGGCGGATGGCGACCGCCGTCGCCACGGCCGACGTCATCGTCGTCAACCCGACGCACTACTCGGTCGCGCTCCGCTACACCGAGAACGTCGATGCCGCCCCGGTCGTCGTCGCCAAGGGCGTCGACGAGGCGGCCGCGAAGATCCGGGAGATCGCGCGGAAGCACGGGGTGCCGATCCTGTCGCGGCCGCCGCTCGCGCGCGCGCTGCACAAGGCGGTCAAGGAGGGTCGCCCGGTGCCGGCGAACCTCTACAAGGCGGTCGCCGAGGTGCTCGCCTACGTTTATCGACTCAAGGCCCGCTGACTTTGGCCGAGGGCCGTCGGCAGCCCTGACGATCACGGCCGACACGAGGCCCAACGATCGCGCGAGGTTACGGCGGCACGACCGCTGCAATTCACGCCAGCGTGGCGGATTCTCCGAACAAAGGTCGCGGCCAGTGGGTGATGGCTGGCGCGCTCGTCGGCATCCTCGCCATCGCGCTCGCGCCACTCCCGCCGACCCTGTTCGACCTGCTCATCGGCCTGTCGCTGTGCATCTCGGCGCTGACCTTCCTGGTCGCGTTCTACGTCGAGCGCGCGACCGAGTTCACGTCGTTCCCGTCGCTGCTCCTGTTCGTCACGCTGTTCCGGCTGTCGCTCAACATCGCGTCGACCCGCCTGATCTTGACGGGCGACAACCAGCACAGCGCCGGCCGCGTGATCGCCGCGTTCGGCGAGTTCGTGATCGGCGGCAACTTCGTCGTCGGCGCGGTCGTGTTCCTGATCCTCGTGATCGTCAACTTCATCGTCATCACGAAGGGCGCCGAGCGCATCTCCGAGGTGTCGGCGCGCTTCACCCTCGACTCGATGCCCGGCAAGCAGATGGCGATCGACGCCGATCTCGGCGCCGGCTTGATCTCCGAGAAGGACGCCCGCGATCGGCGCCGGGGCGTGCAGCGCGAGGCCGACTTCCACGGCGCGATGGACGGCGCGTCGAAGTTCGTCCGCGGTGACGCCATCGCGGGCCTGCTCGTCCTCGCGATCAACATCGTCGGCGGCATCATCATCGGCGTCGCGCAGAAGCACATGTCGATCGGCCACGCGGCCGAGACCTACACGGTGATGTCGATCGGTGACGGTCTCGTCGCCCAGGTGCCCGCCCTGCTCGTGTCGACCGGCTCCGCCCTGCTCACCACCCGCGGCGAGGACACCGAGCTCGGGCGCTCGCTCGCGGGCCAGATGCTGTCGCGCAAGCGGCCACTCGTCATCACCGCCGCGCTGCTCAGCGCGATCGGCCTGCTCCCCGGCATGCCCCACGTCCTGTTCCTCGCGCTCGGTGGCCTCTCCGCGTACGCCGCGTCCAAGACCCGCGAGGGCAGGACCGACGACGAGACCGCCGCCATGAACCTGGGACCCTCGTCCGGCGCGGGCACCGGCGCGCTGCCGAAGCACGCGGCCGAGCGCGGCGAGCTCGAGGCGGCGCTGCCCGTCGAGCTGCTCTCGCTCGAGGTCGGCCTCGACCTCCTCGGCATGGTCGACGCCGCGCGCAGCGGCGAGCTGCTCGGGCGCATCGCGTCGCTGCGCAAGCAGCTCGCGAGCGAGCTCGGCGTCATCGTGCCGCCGATCCACATCCGCGACGACCTGCGGCTCCGCCCGGGCGGCTACCGCGTGCTGCTGTCGGGCGTCGTCCTCGCCGAGGCGGAGGTCTACGTGCACCGCGTCCTCGCGATCGACCCGACCGGCCACGCCACCAAGAACCTCGCCGGCGAGGCGACCACCGAGCCGACGTTCGGGCTCCCCGCGAAGTGGCTGCTGCCGTCGGAGCGCACGCGCGCCGAGGCCGCCGGCTGCACCGTCGTCGACTCGGCCGCGGTCATCGCGACGCACCTCACCGAGCTGCTCCGGCGCAACGCGCACGAGCTGCTCGGCCGCCGCGAGGCGCAGGAGCTGCTCGAGATCGCGAGCAAGCAGGACAGCAAGGTCGTCGAGGAGCTCGTGCCGCACCTGCTCACCACCGGCCAGGTCATCCAGGTGCTCCGCAACCTCCTGCGCGAGAGCGTCTCGATCCGCGACATGCGCTCGATCCTCGAGGCGCTCGCCGACCACGCCGGCGCCGTCAAGAACACCGACGATCTCACCGAGCTCGTGCGCCAGCGGCTCGCGCGCCGACTCACCCGCGCCCAGCTCGGCACCGACGGCACGCTGCGCCCGCTGGTGCTCGACCCGCGCGCCGAGACCATGCTCCGCGAGGGGCGCAACGCCCGCGGCCTGTCCAAGCTCGCCGAGGATCTCGGCGCGCGCTGCCGCGACCTCGCGATGCGCGACGAGCCGCCGATCCTGATCGTCGCGCCTGACCTGCGACGCACGGTCGCCGGCATCGCCGCCCGCCACGTTCCCGGTCTCGCGGTCATGAGCTACCGCGAAGTCGATCCGTCCGTTCCGTTCGTCACGCGAGGCGTGATCACCGCCCAGGAGGCCGCATGAAGATCATGAAGTTCGAGGGCGCGACGATGCGCGAGGCGCTCTCCAAGGTGAAGGCCGAGCTCGGCGACGACGCGGTGATCGTGTCGACCCGGCAGATCCGGCGCGGCCTGCTCGGCGCGACGGGCTGCGAGATCTCGGCCGCGATCGACGACGAAGCCGACGCGGCGCCGCCGCCATCGCTGCGCAGCCGCTACGCGGCGTCGGCACCCGCGCCCACCCCGCAGGTCACCGAGGACGTCGACAAGATCCGCGGCGAGCTCCGATCGCTGCGGGCGCTCGTGCGCTCCAGCACCGACAACCGCGAGCTGCGCAACGAGGTCGCCGAGCTCCGCAAGCTCGTCGAGAACCTGCGCGTGCCAACGCCCGCGCCCGCCCCGCGTGCGCCCGCGTTCCAGCAGGCCACCCAGTTCACGCCGCCGCCGGTGGCCAAGCCGCCGACGCCGCTCGTCGCGCCGAGCCGCGGGCGCATCCTCATGCTCGTCGGCCCGACCGGCGCCGGCAAGACGACGACGATCGCGAAGCTCGCCGCGCAGGCCGCGCTGATCGAGCAGCGCAGCGTCAACATCATCACGCTCGACAACTACCGCGTCGGTGGGGTCGATCAGATCCGCACGTTCGCCGACCTGATCGGCGTGCCGCTCCAGGTCGTCGGCTCGATCTCCGAGTTGGGCGAGGTCCTCGAGCAGGGCGATCACGAGCTCACGCTGATCGACACCGCCGGTCGCTCGCCGCTGCAGGCGGCCGCCGTGATCGACGAGCTCGCCGCGGCGCTGCCCTCGCTGCCCGCGATCGAGATCCACCTCGTCGCCCCCGCGGCCTCGACGCCCACTCAGCTCGACGAGCTGGCGCGCCGACATGCGCCCCTTCATCCGACACGCCTGCTCGTCACCAAGCTCGACGAGGTGATCGGCGAGCTCCCCGATCTCCTCGCCGCGCCGGGTCGGCTCGGCCTGTCGATCACGTGGGTCACCACGGGGCAGGCGGTCCCCGAGGATCTCGAGTCGCCGACCACCGTGCGCCTCCTCGACCTGGCATCCGGCGTGCTCGGTAAGCGAGCAGCAGCGTGACAGACCAAGCCGCAACCCTTCGTGTTCTTCGTGACGGCAAGCCGTCGTCTCCGTCGGTGACGAGCGCTCCTGGACGGCGCGCGTACGCCATCACCGGGGGCAAAGGCGGTGTCGGCAAGAGCACGATCGCCGTCAATCTTGCCATCGCACAGGCGCGCACCGGCGCCCGCACCTTGATGGTCGACACCGACCTCGGCATGGCCGACCTCAACCTCCTGCTCGGGATCGCACCCGACAAGAGCCTGCTCGACGCGCTCGGGGGCACCCCGATCCGCGACGTCCTGGTCGGGGCGCATGGCATCCAGCTGCTCCCCGCGCTCAACGGCAGCTACCTGCTCGCGACGCTCGGGCCCGTCGGCCTCCGCCGGATCCTCGAGATGGTCGCCGAGCTGGCCCGCGAGTTCGACACCCTGGTGTTCGACATCGCCGCCGGCATCGGCCAGGCGCAGACCACGTTCGCCGGCGCGACCAGCGACACGATCGTCGTCGTCAACCCCGAGCCGCTGTCGATGGCCGACGCCTACGCCTGCCTCAAGGTGCTCTCCGTCGAGCAGGGCCTGCGCCACGCCTACATCGTGCCCAACCGCGTGGTCTCGCGCGCGCAGGCCGACGAGCTGTCGGCGCGGCTCGGCGCGCTGGTCACGCGGTTCCTCGACCTCGAGATCACCGCCCTCCCGCCGATCCCCGCCGACCCCGCCGTCTCCGAGGCGGCGCAGATCGGCGTCCCGCTCGTCGTCCACGCGCCCGACTCGCCCGCCGCGCGCGCCATCACGCACCTCACCCGCACCCTCGCGGCAGCCGCTCCCACGACCGGCCGCTGGCTTCGCACGCTCGCAGAAGGAGTCTCCCGATGAAGGCATACGCCGCACAGATCCGCCGTCCGTCCCCCGAGCGCGATCGCCTGATCGCCGAAAACGTCGACGCCGCGCGCCGCATCTCGCTGCGCATGGCGAGACGGTGCCCCGACTGGATCTCGCGCGAGGATCTCGTCGCGGCCGGCATGCTGGGGCTCACCGAGGCCGCCGAGCGCTATGACGACTCCCGCAACGAGCCGTTCATCGCGTTCGCCGAGAAGCGCATCCGCGGCGCCGTCCTCGACGAGCTGCGGCGCGGTGACATCATGCCGCGTCGCGTGCGCCAGATGGCGCGCAAGATCGGCGCGACGATCCAGCAGCTCGAGCACGCGACCGGCGCGCCGCCGTCCGACGAGCAGGTCGCCGACAAGCTCGGCGTCACGCTCGACGACTACCGCGCGAACCTCGAGCAGCTCGTGCACGTCACGGTCGGCGCCCTCGAGGGCAACGACGAGGCGTCGCTGCCGAGCGGGCCCGACGCCGAGTCCCCCGAGGACGCCGCCGGCAAGCGCGAGGCGATGACCAAGGTCCGCGCCGCGCTCGGCCGGATCGGCGCCGTCGACCAGCGCGACATCCTGATCCTGTCGCTCTATTACAACGACGAGCTCACCTACTCCGAGATCGCCCAGGTGCTCGGGGTCACGACCTCGCGCGTCTGCCAGCTCCACGGCCGCGCGATCGCGCGGCTCCGCGCGGAGATCGAGAAGGCCGACGGCGCCACCGCCGACGACGAGGCCGCATGAGCTCGAGCGGGCTGTACGTCGCCACCGCCGGCGCGATCGCCCAGTCCAACGCGCTCGACGCGACCGCGAACAACATCGCGAACGCGTCGACCGCCGGCTTCCACGGCGACAAGGTCACGTTCCGCGAGATGCTCGGCCAGGCCCGCTCGGCGGACACCGCGATGGTCGACAACGGGACCACGCGCATCGATCAGCAGTCGGGCGCGATGCAGCAGACCGACAACCCGCTGGACCTCGCGCTCGACGGCGACGGCTACTTCACCGTGCAGTCCCCGCAGGGCACGCGTTACACCCGCGCGGGCAACTTCCACGTCGACGAGCAGCACCAGCTCGTCACCGCCGACAACCTGCCGGTCCTCGGCACGGGCGGCGCGCCGATCGCGCTGCCGCCCGACGCCTCCGTCGTCGCCGTCGCGGTCGACGGCACGATCAGCGCCGACGGCGTCGTCGCCGGCAAGCTCGACGTCGCGCGGTTCACCCCGTCGCTGATGAAGCGCGAGGGTGGCACGCTGTTCTCCACGACCGCCCCCGCCTTGACGACCGGCGACGCCCCGAAGATCCACGCCGGCATGCTCGAGGGATCCAACGTCAACGTCGTCCGCGGCGTCGTCGATCTCGTGAAGGTATCCCGCACCTACGAATCGTTGATGCGCGTCATCCAGAGCTATCACGACGTCGAGAGTCGCGCCGCGCGCGATCTCGGCGGACCCAAGTAACGCAGCCAGGAGTCCCACATGTTTCGCTCACTCGCCACCGCCGCGTCGGGCATGGAAGCCCAGCAGACCAAGCTCGACGTCACGGCCAACAACATCGC
The DNA here is from genome assembly GCA_026387715.1 of Pseudomonadota bacterium. Classification (GTDB taxonomy): domain Bacteria; phylum Myxococcota_A; class Polyangia; order Haliangiales; family Haliangiaceae; genus JABFXX01. The sequence continues at coordinate 28,585 of JAPLLF010000226.1, read as the reverse complement.
GAACGTCTCGACCAACGGCTTCAAGAAGGAGCGCGCCGAGTTCGCCGACCTCATGTACCAGACGCTGCGCCCCGCGGGCGCCCCGACGGGCGCCGGCACGAGCACGCCGACCGGCACCGAGGTCGGCCTCGGCACGCGCCTCGTCGCGACGACCCGCGAGCTCGGCCAGGGCGAGCTCCACCAGACCGGCAACCCGCTCGATCTCGCGATCGAGGGCCACGGCTTCCTGCCGGTGACGCTCCCCGACGGGACCACCGGCTACACGCGCAACGGCGCGCTCCAGCTCAACGCGGAGGGACGCCTTGTGACCACCGAGGGCTTCCCGGTCGGCGACGTCACGGTGCCGCCCGAGGCCCAGGCGATCTCGATCTCGGCGACCGGCCAGGTGTCGGCGACGATCCCGGGACAGGCGCAGCCCGCCGACCTCGGGACGATCCAGATCGCGACGTTCGCCAACCCGGCCGGCCTCGCCGCCGCGGGTGGCACGATGTTCAAGGAGACCGTCGCCTCGGGCTCCGCCGTGCTCGGCTCGCCGGGCGAAGGCGGCGCCGGCACGATGCGCCAGAGCATGCTCGAGGTCAGCAACGTCAACGTCGTGCAGGAGATGATCGATCTGATCTCCGGGCAGCGCGCGTACGAGGTGAACTCGCGCGTGGTCAAGGCGGCCGACGAGATGCTCGGTCAGACGGCGCAGCTGCGATGAGCGTGAAGGTTGGCGTCCTCGGGCTGCTCGCGTGGTTCGCCACGCGCACGGCGTCCGCCGAGTCGCTCGACGCGGTCGTCCGCGCGCGCCTCGTCGTGCCGGCCGGCATCGGGATCGTCACGGTGCACGACACCCTGGATGTTTCGGCCGAGACCGTCGCGCTGGAAGCCCCCCGCGACATCCGCGTCGGCCGCCAGAGCATCCGCGTCTACATCAAGGGCAAGTCGCGCTGGGTTCCCGTCACGTTCGGCAAGCTCGTCAAGGTCGCGCTCGCCACCCACGCGCTCGCGCCCAACGCGACGATCGAGGCCGCCGACTTCGAGATCGTGGAGCGCGCCGGGACCGCGGCGCCGGGTGACCTCACCGGCGCGACGGTCGTGCGCGCGATCGCCGCGCACGCCGCGATCGCGGCCCAGGACGTCGCGATGCCCGCGCCGCAGGCGCGCGGTACCCAGGTGTCAGTGGAGGTTCACCGGGGACGGGTGCGCGTCAAAGGATCCGGCACTCTCGAGCTCGCCGCGCGCGTCGGGCAGCCCGCGACCGTGCGGCTGGCGTCGTCCAACGCGATCGTGCACGGCACGCTTGTCGCAGTCGGATCGGTCGTCGTCGGCCAGGACTAGGAGCACCGCCATGAAATCCGTCACCTCGCGCACCGCGCTGATCATCTCGTTGATCACCTCACTGATCGCGCTGGCGCTAGGCGCGTGCGCGCCGCACATCGCGCCGTACACGCCGAAGCATCGCAAGCTCGATCCCGGCACGTTCGGGACGCGCAGCGTCGCCCAGAACGGCAGCCTGTACGCCGACAACTCCCCCGGCCTGTTCGAGGACGCCGTCGCCTCCCGCGTCGGCGATCTGGTCGTGGTGCGGATCGACGAGAAGGATCTCGCGACCAGCCAGGCCGACACCAAGCTCAACAAGTCGGACAACACGCAGTACGGGTTGCCCGCGGCGCTCGGCTTCGTCGCCGCGCTGCAGAAGAAGTTTCCCGGCGTCGATCCCGCGACGCTGTTCAACTCGACGTCGGAGCAGAAGTTCACCGGCAACGGCGCCGTCGCGCGCCAGGGCCAGGTCACCGCGACGTTGCCCGTGCGCGTGATGCAGGTCCTCGCGAACGGCGACCTGTTCATCGAGGGGACCAAGGTCGTGATGGTCGGCCACGAGGAGAAGCACATCTACGTCAGCGGCATCGTGCGACGGATCGACATCGCCGAGGACAACTCGGTGCCGAGCTCGCGGATCGCCGATGCCGAGATCGAGTACACGGGTCGCGGCGACATCAGCGATACCCAGCGGCGCAACTGGTTCGGTCGGGCCCTCAGCAAGATCTGGCCGTTCTGATGCGGGCCCTCTGCTGGACCGTGACCCTGACCCTGTCGCTCTTGGGCTACGTCGGGGCCGCCCACGCCGATCGCATCAAGGACCTCGCGACGATCGCCGGGGTCCGCGACAACCACCTCACCGGGTTCGGCCTCGTGGTCGGGCTCGACGGCAGCGGCGACGACGCGCGCTCGCCGATGGTGCGCAGCTCGCTCGCCAAGATGCTCAAGCGGCTCGGCGTCACGGTCGACCCCAACGAGATCAAGGCCAAGAACATCGCCGCGGTCGCGATCACCGCCGAGCTCCCCGCGTTCGCCAAGCCCGGCATGGGGTTCGACGTCACCGTGTCCTCGATCGGCAACGCCAAGAGCCTCGCCGGGGGCACGCTGCTCGTCGCCCCGCTCAAGGGCCCCGACGGCAACACGTGGGCCCTCGTCCAGGGCGCGCTGTCGGTCGGCGGGTTCGTCGCCGAGGGCGGCTCCGGATCGTCGACCAAGACCAACCACGTCACCGTCGGCCGGATCCCGGGCGGCGCGATCGTCGAGGCGGCGGCGCCGACGGTGATGCCGGCGAAGGAGATCGTGTTCGTGCTCGGCGTCCCCGACTTCACCACCGCCTCGCGGGTCACCGCCGCGATCGACGCCGTGCTCGGCGCGGGCGCCGCGCGCACCATCGACGCCGCGTCGATCGCGGTCGCGATCAAGCCCGAGGCCCGGAGCAACGTCCCCGCCTTGATCGCGAAGCTCGAGGCGATCGAGGTCGAGCCCGACCTCAAGGCCAAGGTCATCATCGACGAGAAGACCGGCACCATCGTCGTCGGCGAGGCCGTCACGCTGCGCGCCGCCGCCATCAGCTTCGGCGCGCTCACGATCGACATCGAGGAGGCGCCCGCGGCGTCCCAGCCGACCGCCCCGTTCGGCGCCGGCGAGACCAAGGTCGTCCCCAAGACCAAGGTCACCGTGAAGGAGCAGGACAACCCGATCCGCGTGATGGCCAAGGCCGGCACCGTGGGAGACGTCGCCGCCGCGCTCGCCGCGCTCGGCGCCAAGCCGCGCGATCTGGTGTCGATCCTGCGCGCCCTCAAGGCCTCCGGCGCCCTGCGCGCGAGCCTGGAGACGCTGTGAAGGACGCGTTGCCAGGCGTGGGCGCGCCCCCCGATCCCGCCAGGACGCGCGCCCGTGACGCGGCGACCGCCGCCAAGCAGCTCGAGGCGTTCTTCCTGCGTCGGTTGCTCAGCGAGTCGCGGCCCGCGGGCACGGGCGTCGACGGCGGGTTCGCAGGGGACACGTTCAAGGGCATGTTCGACGAGGCGATCGCCGACAAGATGTCGGGCGCCGGCGGCGTGGGCATGGCCCAGATGTTCGCCAAGCAGCTCGGTGGTGACGGCACCGCCCTGCCCGGCCTGGCCGCACCCCACGACGTCCCGCTCGGCGCACAGCCCAGCTCGGAGCTCGGCCCCGAGCTCGCGGATCTGCCGGGCGCCCCACGGCTGCAGATGCCCGTCGTGGGCCGCGCCAGCTCGGGCTACGGCATGCGCAACGATCAGATCAAGCACGCGATGATCAACCATCCGGGGTTCGATCTCGCGGCGACCCAGGGCACCCCGGTGTCCGCGGCCGCACCCGGCACGGTGACCCACGCCGGACCCGCGGGCACCTACGGCAACCTCGTCATCATCAAGCACCCCTCCGGGTACGAGACCCGATACGCCCACCTGTCCGCGGTCGACGTGGCCGTCGGCGCCAAGGTGGAGGCCGGCGACCACGTAGGCAAGGTCGGGACGACCGGCTACTCCACGGGTCCGCACCTACACTTCGAGCTGCGACACGACGGAAAGCCCATCGATCCCGAGCCGTTGCTGCCGATCCATGGAGCGGGGGAAACCCCTCTTAACAGATCGAGATCACGGCCGAATCGATGATCATGCGGATCGACTCAACCAGCTCACCCACCCCGATCAGCGCGACCGAGTCCCGGGATGCCAAGCCCGCGACCACCAAGCGGGCCGGCAGCGAGGCCTCTGTCGTGAAGCTGTCGTCGGCCGGCATCTCCGCCGCCGCCTCGGCGAGCGACGGCGAGGAGAACCCGATGATCACCGCGAAGCTCTCGCACATCCGCGCGCTCCTCGACAAGGGCGAGTACCCGGTCGACCTCGACCGCCTCGCGTCGCGGATCGTCGACGACGAGATCACCCGAGGCAGCAAGTGACGGACCGCCACGATCACCTCCGGCGCGTCGGCGACGAGCTGCGCGCGGTATTCGCCGAGGAGCGCAAGGCGATCGCCAAGCTCGATCACGCGACGCTCGCGTTCATCGCGGAGCGCAAGCGGCAGCTCGCCGACGAGCTCGCACGTGCGCGCGAGGGCCTCGAGTCGTCGCCCGAGCTGCGCGCGCTGTTCGAGGCGATCCGCGTCGAGGCCCACGCGACCGCGACCCTGGCCGGGGCCGCGACCCAGGCGGTGCGCGCGATCCTCGGGATCTCCGATTCCGCGAACGCCTATGATCGCCACGCGAACCGCACGACCACCCAGCGCGTGCGCACCCTCGTCGGGGGCGCGTACTGACGTGTCCGATCTGCTGTCCATGCTCTCGCTCGGGTCTGCCGGCATCGCCGCGCAGAACTCGGGCGTCGGCGTGGCGGCCAACAACGTCGCCAACGCCAACACCGCCGGCTACTCGCGCCAGCGCGTCGATCTGCGCTCGCTCCTCGCGGCGCCGCTGGTCGGCGGCGTCCGCGCGAGCTCGCCCGATCGGTTCGAGAGCAACCTGCTTCGCGCATGCGCGTCGCGGCGGGCTCGCTCTCCATGTCGAAATCATTCTCGAACGGGCTCGGCGACTTCGAGACCACGTTCACCGCGGGCGCGACGATCGACGACCAGCTCGCCACCTTCTACGCGAGCGTCGCGCAGGTCGCCGCCTCCCCCACCGACGCCGACAGCCGGGACGCGGTCGTGGCCGCCGCGCGCATGCTCGCCAACGGCATCCGCCACCGCGGCGAGGAGACCGCCAGCGCCCGCAACGATGCCGACACCCGGATCCGCGACAACGCGACGAACGCGACGGACCTCGCCAAGCAGCTCGCGGCCGCCAACACCTCGGTCGTCAAGACCAGCGATCCGGTCGCGCGCGATCTCCGCGATCAGATCGCGACCCAGCTCGCCGAGATCACCGGCGGCGCCGCGCGGATCGACCCCGACGGCCAGATGCGGTTCGTGCTCGACGGCGGCGCGGTCCTCGTCGACGGCACCCACGCGGCCTCCCTGGTGGCCTCCACCACACCCCCCAGCACGTACGCGAAGCTCGAGGTCGTCGACGGCAACTCGCGCCGCGACGTCACCGCCGCGATCAGCACGGGCGCGATCGGCGGCGATCTCCAGCTGCGCGATCGCACGTTCGCGCGCGTCGCCACGCAGCTCGACCAGCTCGCCTACGACGTCACGACGCAGGTCAACACGGTGCACACCGCGAACGCGGCGCTCGACGGCACCAGCGGCCACGTCATGTTCGTCCCGATCGGCGCGGTCGCCGGCGCCGCTGCGTCGATGGCGATCGATCCGACGCTCGACGTCGACTCGGCGAACCTCGCGACCAGCGCGGTCGGCGCGGGGCCCGGCGACAACACCGGCGCGCGCGCGATGTTCGCGCTGTCGTCGTCGTCGTCGCTCGGCAACGACGCGTTGAAGATCGTCGCCGACCTCGCGCGCGACGGCAAGGCCGCCCGCGGCGACGTCGCGCGCGACGAGATCATCGGCACCCACCTCGACGATCTGCGCGACTCGCTCGCCGGCGTCGACACCCAGGAAGAGCTCACGAACCTCGCCCGCTTCGAGAACGTCTCGAACGCGATGACGAAGTTCGTGCACACGATCGACGACATGCTCTCGACCCTCATCAACCAGTTGTAGGTTCCATGCGCATCACCGGAAATCGCCTCATCGAACAAACGGCGATCGCGACGACCCGCCAGCAAGGTCGGGTCGGGGAGCTCGCCGCGGAGGTCAGCTCCGGCGTGCGCGTCGCCAAGCCCTCCGACGATCCCGCCGCGTGGCTCGCCGCCCACCGCGCGAAGCTGCGCTCGACGATCACCGACGGCACCACCGCCGCGATGCAGTCGGGCCGCGAACGCCTGGTGCTGACCGACGGCGCGCTCGCGGAGATCCACGACATCGTCTCGCAGTCGCGCACGCTCGCCATCCAGGCGAACAACGACAGCTACGGCGCCGCCTCCCGCAAGGAGATCGGCACGCACATCCGCGCCCTGTTCAGCTCCGCGGTCGCCGCCGCCAACGCGCAGTCGCCCGACGGCGAGTACCTGCTCGCCGGTGGCGAGTCGCTGACCCCGCCGTTCGATCCCACGACCGGCGGCTACGTCGGCGACGGCACGACGCGCGAGGTCCCGATGGGTGGGGTCGCGCACCAGCCCGCGACGATCCCGGGCTCGGAGCTCACCGCCGCGACCGGCGGTGTCGACGTGCTGCCCATGCTGGAGCGGCTCGCCACGGCGCTCGAGACCAACGACACCGCGACGCTCCGTGGCTCGCTCACGGATCTCGGCACGGCGCTCGATCAGCTCGGCACGCTCCGCACGCGCGGCGGCGGCATGATGGCGATCCTCGACGACGCGAAGACCGCCCACGACATCATGCACCAGAACCTCGCGACCTCGATCGCGGACCACGTCGAGTCGAACACCATCGAGGCCGCCGGCGATCTCGCGAAGGCCAGCCAGGCCCTCGAGATCTCCCGCGCGGTCTCGTCGCGCATCGTCTCGCTCGTGGGTTCTCACTAACTCCTCAACACGGCCCCGATCGGGCCGAATCAATCAGTGGGACCGACGAGGTCCGAAGCTGAAGCGAAACCACTCGAACCTCACCACAAGGAGCATCCACAGTGTCCATCTCAGTCCTCACGAACGTCGCCTCGATGACCGCCCAACGCAACCTCGCCGCGAGCTCGGCGGATCTCGCCAACTCGATCAACAAGCTGTCGTCCGGCATGCGCATCAACAACGCGTCCGACGACGCCGCCGGCCTCGGCATCAGCCAGACCCTGAAGGCCAACATCCGCAGCCTCGGGCAGGCGCAGCGCAACGCCAACGACGGCATCTCGATGTCGCAGGTCGCTGAAGGCGGCATGAACCAGATGCAGAACATCGTCTCGCGCATGCGCGAGCTCGCGGTGCAGTCGTCGAACAGCACCATGGGCGGCACGGAGCGCGGCTACATCCACACGGAGTTCACGCAGCTCAGCCAGGAGATCAACCGCATCGGCTCGGTCACCGAGTTCGGCGGCACCAAGCTGCTCGACGGCAGCGCGTCCACGGGCCTCACGTTCCAGGTCGGCATCATGAACACGGCGAACGACCGCCTGCAGCTGTCGATCACCAAGCTCACGACGTCGACGCTCGGCTCGACGTCGCTCCACCTCGCGTCGGCGAGCCTGTCGACGGCCGCGAACGCGCAGGTCGCGATCGGCGCCTTCGACAAGGCCATCCAGCAGCTGTCGTCCGCCCGCTCCAAGGTCGGCGCGTCGCAGAACCGCTTGCAGGTGACCGTGTCGAACCTCGCGGTCTACTCCGAGAACCTCGCGGCCGCGAACTCGCGCATCACCGACGTCGACGTCGCGTCGGAGACGGCGCAGATGACGAGGTCGCAGATCCTCAGCCAGGCGGGTATGGCCGTGCTCTCGCAGGCCAACCAGCTGCCGCAAGCCGCGCTCTCGCTCCTCCGCTAGCTCGCGGATGTTCCCCGCTGAGGTTCGATCATGAGTATCTCGTTCAACGGCCTGGCCTCCGGCATCGACACGGCGGCGTTGATCGACGGGCTCGTCAGCGCCGAGAAGGCGTCGGCCGCGCCGTACTCGACCCAGAAGACGAACCTCGAAGGGCAGAAGTCCGTCGTCACCAACCTGTCGACGGCGCTCACCTCGTTCGGCACGCTCGCGACCGGCATGAAGACCGCGACCGAGCTCCAGCCACGCAAGGCGACCTCGAGCGACGCCCACGTCTCCATCGCGGTGTCGTCGAACGCCTCCCCCACGACGCACGCGGTCCGGGTCGTCCAGACCGCCCGCGCCCAGGTCGTGTCGTCGCGCACGTTCGCGTCGCCCGACGCGGGCGTGCTCGGCACCGGCGGCCTCACGATCGGCACCACCGCGGTCGCGTGGTCCGCCACCGATTCACTCGCCGACATCGCCGGTCGGATCACCGCGGCGAAGGCCGGGGTCTCCGCCTCGGTCCTGTTCGACGGCTCGACCTATCGCCTCGTGATGACCGCGGACGCCACCGGCACGGCCGCGGCGCCGACCCTGGTCGACAGCGGCGACGGGCTCGACGCCAGCAACGTCGCCAACGTCAAGATCCCGGCGCGCGACGCGATCGTCCAGGTCGACGGCATCCCGGTCACCCGCGGCAAGAACGTGATCGACGACGCCATCCCCGGCGTGACGATCACCGCCCTCTCGGCGCACGCCACCGCCGACCCCGACGGCCTCCTCACGGTCTCGCTGGACTCCGACGGCGTGCAGTCGAAGCTCGCCGCGTTCGTCAAGTCGTACAACGGGATCGCCTCGGGCTTGAACGCGCAGATGAGCTACACCGGCGACGGCACGACGAAGAAGAGCGCCTCCTCCCTGTTCGGCGACTCGACGATCCGCCAGCTCCAGGGTCGCCTCGCCAGCATCATGTCGACGTCGTACGGCGGCAAGGCGCTCGGCGAGATCGGCCTCTCGCGCGACCGCGACGGGTTCCTCGCGCTCGACCAGACGAAGCTCGACAAGGCGCTCGCGGCCGACCCCGACGCGATCGCGAAGGTGTTCGCGACCGGCGGGTTCGCGGCCCAGGTCGCCAAGTTCACCGACGACTACGCCCGCTCCGGCGACGGCATCCTGGCCGTCAAGACGGCGTCGCTGACGTCGCAGAGCAAGCTGCTGCAGTCCCAGATCGACCAGATCGACACCAACTCGGAGAACCTTCGCTCGCGTCTCCAAGACCAGTTCGGCAAGCTCGAGAAGGCGATGTCGCTTCTCAAATCACAGAGCAGCTACATCTCCAGGATGCTCGGGTAAAGGGAACCACGCATGTCCGCAACCGCACGCGCTGCTACCGCGTATCGCCGCGTCGATCTCGAATCGGCCCCCAAGACCCTGATCATCGAACGGCTGTACGAGCGCTTCGTGCGCGACGTCGACGACGCCAAGCGCGCCATCACCGATCGCGACATCCTCACCAAGGCGCGGATGATCGACCACGCGATGGCGATCGTGGTCGAGCTCGAGGCGGCGCTCGACCACGGCGCGGCCCCCGAGCTGTGCAAGAACCTCAAGGCGCTGTACCGCTTCGTCGCCGCCAAGCTCACCGAGGCCAACGCGACCCTCGCGGTCCCCGCCCTCGACCAGGCCGCGCGCGTGATGACCGAGCTCGGCGACGCGTTTCGCCAGGCGCACGCCAACCTGGTGCACCCATGAGCCTCATCGACCAGCTGCTCGACGCCACCCCCGCACCACCCGCCGGCGAGGACCCCGAGACGCTGCTGGCGGCGTTCGCCGAGGTCGAGGCGGCCCGCGCGACGATCCTCGCGACCGCGACGCGCGAGCCGGCGTCCACCGAGCTGCGCGCGCTGCTGCTCGCCCGCGAGGCCGCGTGGCAGCAGGCGCTCGTGAGCGCCCAGGCCGAGGTCGGCGGTGCGCTCATCGGCACCCACCGCCTCCGTCAGTACCGCTGAGCCGATCGTCAGGACCGACGACAGCCCGCGCGCCGACCCCTAACGAGATCAGCAGGTTACGTTGGCCCACGGGTCGCACAACCGACCGACGTGCTCCCCTACGGCCGCCAGACCATCGACGACGACGACATCGCCGCGGTGGTCGACGCGCTCCGCGCCCCGATGCTCACCGGCGGCCCCCGCGTCGACCAGTTCGAGGCGGCGCTCGCCACGGCGACCGGCTCGACCCACGCGCTCGCGTGCGCCAGCGGGACCGCCGCGCTCCACCTCGCGTACGCCGCGCTCGGCATCGGGCCCGGCGACGAGATCATCACCACGCCGATCACGTTCTCGGCGACCGCCGCCGCCGCCTACTACGTGGGCGCGACCGTCCGGATCGCGGACGTCGACCCCAGGACCGGCAACCTCGATCCAGGCTCGATCGAGGCGCTGATCACCCCGCGCACGCGCGCGATCGTGCCGGTGCACCTGGCGGGCATGCCGGTCGAGCTCGACGCGATCCTCGCGATCGCACGCGCCCACGGGCTCCGCGTGATCGAGGACGCGTGTCACGCGCTCGGCGCGACGTCCGGCGGCCACCCGATCGGCAGCGACGCCCACGGCACCGACGCCGTCGTCTACAGCTTCCATCCCGTCAAGCACGTGACCACCGGCGAGGGTGGCGCGGTCGTCGTCCGCACGGCGGAGCACGCCGCGCGCGTGCGCCGCCTGCGCGGCCACGGCATCGAGCGCCTGCCGCAGATCGCGCCCTGGTACTACGAGGTGCGCGAGCTCGGCTGGAACTACCGGCTCGACGACCTCGCGTGCGCGCTCGGCACGTCGCAGCTCGGCAAGCTCGACCGCTTCGTCGCCCGGCGCCGCGAGCTCGCCGCGCGCTATCGCCAGGCGCTCGCGTCCGACGACGGGATCGCCTGCCCCGAGGACGCCCCCGACCGCACCTCGTCGTATCACCTGTTCGCGGTCGCGATCGACTTCGAGCGGTTCGCGACCACGCGCGCGCAGGTGATGACCGCGCTCGCCGACCTCGGCGTCGGCACGCAGGTCCACTACATCCCGCTGCTCGATCACCCGCTGCACGCCGCGCGGTGTCCCGCCGAGCTGGCCCGCGCTCGGCCGGGCGCCGCGCACTACTACGCGCGGACGCTGAGCCTGCCGATGTTCCCCGCGATGACCGACGCCGACGTGGCGCACGTCGTCGCCTCGCTTCGCACCGTTCTTCACGGAGGTTCTCGATGAGTCTCGTCGCCAAGGCCACCACCAAGATTCTCGACGGCAAGTCCGTCCTCATCACCGGCGGCACCGGGTCTTTCGGGCGCGCGTTCGTCGATCGCGCGCTCACCTCCAAGGCGCGCAAGATCATCGTGTTCTCGCGCGACGAGCAGAAGCACTACGCGATGGAGCGCGCGTACGGCGATCGCCGCATGCGCTTCTTCGTCGGCGACATCCGCGATCGCGATCGCCTGCAGACCGCGCTGCGCGACGTCGACATCGTCGTCCACGCCGCCGCGATGAAGCACGTCCCGATCTGCGAGTACAACCCGATCGAGGCGGTGCAGACCAACGTCAACGGGGCGCGCAACCTGATCGAGGCCGCGATGGCCAACGGCGTCGAGCGCGTGCTGGCGCTGTCGACGGACAAGGCGGTGTCGCCCGCGAACCTCTACGGCGCGACCAAGCTGTGCATGGAGAAGCTGCTGACCGCGGCGAACGCCTACGCCGGCGATCGCGTGACCCGGTTCTCGTGCGTGCGCTACGGCAACGTGATGGGCTCCGCCGGCAGCGTGATCCCGCTGTTCCGCTCGCAGGCGACCAAGGGCCGGCTGACGATCACCGACGCGCGGATGACGCGGTTCTGGATCGAGATGCCCGAGGCGGTCGCCCTCGTGCTCCGCGGCCTCGAGCTGATGAGCGGTGGGGAGATCTTCATCCCCAAGCTGCCGACCTCGGACATCGAGACGCTCGCCGAGGCCATCGCGCCCGGGATCCCGCGCGCCAGCGTCGGCATCCGACCGGGCGAGAAGCTCCACGAGACGTTGATCTCCGCCGAGGAGTCCCGCCGCACGAGCGACCTGGGCGAGTTCCTCACGATCTGGCCGGAGTTCGCGTTCCACGCGACGTTGGCGGGCGTGCGCCCGGGCCAGCCGCTGCCCGAGGGCTACACCTACTCGAGCGATTGCGCGGAGCCCCGCCTCGACCTGGCGGAGACGCGCGCGATGCTGGCGCGCGTCGCATGAAGATCGCGGTGCGCGCGTCGGCGTCGCACGCGATCGGCTTCGGCCACGTCGCGCGCGTGGTCGCCGTCGTCGAGGAGCTCCGCGCGCGCGCGCTCGCACCCCAGATCATGTTCGACGGCGACGCGACGCTCGCGGCGTGGGCGGCGGCGCGCGGCCTCGCGCTCGCGCCGCCGACGTCGACCGAGGACTTCGACCTCGTGATCGTCGATGGCCCCCACCTGCTCGACGCGACGCGCGCGCGCCGCCTCGTGGCGATCGACGACGGCGGCACGGCCGCGCGGGTCGACGTCGTCGTCAACCACAACGTGCACGCCGGCGACCTCGCGTATCCCCACGCGCGGCGTCGCCTGCTCGGGCGCGACTACCTGATGCTCCGGCGCGACGTCCGCGACAAGGGCCGGGGGGCGTGTACGCCTCGCGCGCGGGCGACGCGCGTCGTCCTGTCGTTCGGCGGCAGCGATCCCCCCCGCGCGACCGCGCGCGTCCTCCGGGCGCTGGCCGCCGAGCGCCCGCTCGACCTCGACGTGATCCTCGGCCCCGGCTATCGCGACGACGACGGCGCGCTCGAGCACGCCGTCGCGAGCGCGACGCGCGCGCGCCATCGCGTCACCATCTATCGCGCGCCCGCCGATCCGGCGGTGCTGTTCGTGCGCGCCGACGCCGCGATCACCTCCGCCGGCGGCACGCTCGGCGAGCTCGCGTATCTGGGGTGTCCAGCGCTCGCGTTCGCGATCGCGCCCGATCAACGCGCGCCCGCGCGCGAGCTGACGAAGCTCGGCGCGATCGCGGGTGGTCAGGCATGGCCCGAGCTCGACGACGACGCGCTCGCGCTCGCGGTGCGAGGGTTTCTCACCGACGACGTCGCGCGTGGGGCGATCCGGGACGTCGCGCTGGCCTCCGCCGACGGCGCCGGCCCTCGACGGATCGTCGACGCGATCCTTCAGGTTCATTAAGCGCGGACGTGCGCCCGAGGCGATCTGTCCGTTCGGGGCAGCGTGCCTCGAACGCCCCACGCGCAACTAGCCGAGGTTGCTCGCACGCGCCGGTACGCCGACTGCACTGGGGAGGCGCACCTATGAACATCCTCCGCAATGCACTCCTCATCGGTTCCATCCTCGGCGCGTCCACCGTCTACGCCGATGCCCCCAAGGCGGACAAGCCCGACGTGAAGAAGGCGCCCGAGAAGGCGGCCGACAAGACGGCCCCGAAGGCCGAGCCGACCACGCCGGCCAAGGAGACCCCGAAGGACAAGGCGCCGGCGACCACCAAGACGACCGACAAGGCGCCGGCGACCACCAAGACGCCCGCCAAGAAGGCGCCGGCGGTGAAGAAGGCGCCCGCGACGACGGAGAAGAAGACCGAGACCGCGCCCGCCGCGACGAAGTAGGCCGCTACCGACCGACCGTCTGCAGGGCGTCGCGGATCGCTGGCTCCAGCCGATCGACGACGCCCACGATCGTCTGGAACAGCACGCGCGAGGCCGCGAGATAATCGCTGGCGTCGCCTGTGTGCTGGGCGACGCCGTTGGCGCGCTCGATCTCGTGCTGCGCGAGCAACGACGCGAAGCCGAGCGGCTCGAGCGATCGCGCGAGCGCGCGCTCGAGTCGACCGAGCCGCGCCTCGTCGTTGCCGCTCGCGAGCGCGCGCCGGGCGAGCCCGCGGCTGCGCCGGAGCCCGCGCGCGATCGCGGTGAAGCGATCGACGATGCGCTGCTCGCGCCGGTGATCGAGCGCCACGCCGTCGAGGATCGCGCGGGCGTCGACCCCGGTCGGCAAGGTCGCGATCACGTCGGCCAGCCGACGATGCTCCATGCCGGGGATCGCCGCGCCACCCTCGGTGCAGTTGATCACGCGCGTCGTGACCGACGCGAGCCGCTCGACGAACCAGCGATGGAACAACCCGAACATGAAGCTCGACGGCACGGTCGCGTCCGTCGACTCGCCGTCGAGCGTCCACGCCGGGAGCTCGATCACGCGCTCGCTCGGCGCCGCCGGGCCGCCGCTCGCCTTCATCGCGCGGAAGTCGGCGCTCCAGCCCTGGACGACCATGCCGCCGTGGTCGTCGACCACCGCGCGCGCGCCGCCGTCGTGCGAGGTCGCCACGTAGTACTGGCCACCCGGAAACGCGAGGTCGAGCCCGACGAAGATGATCGGGCTGCACCCGAGCCGGAGCGCGAGCCCCATCGCGGTCGTCGCCACCGAGCCACCCCCGGGGATCGCCGCGTCCTCGCCCAGCCCCTCGAACAGCCAGTCGTCGATCGAGCAGTTCGCCGACAGCGTGACGAAGCCGGCGGCCGGCAGCTCGAACAGCCGCGGATCGACCGTCGCGGCGTTGACGACCGTCGTCCTCGACAGGTCGCAGCCCGCGAAGTGGTAGCGCACGTCCTGCGGATCGACGGTGAGCACGAGGTCCGGGCGCACGCCCGCGGCGATCACCGGCTTGAGGGCGTGGCCGACCGCGCAGATCACCGCGCGGCCCTCGAGCTCGCGCAGCAGGTGGGCGTTCTTCGCGAGCGACGGCCCCGGGGCGACGACGACCATCGGCAGGCCGCGCAGCCGATCGCCGAGCGTCGCGACCGACGGATGACGAGCGAGCGCCGGCAGGTTCGCGAGGCCGTGATCGATCCACGTCTGCGAGAACGCGTGGACCGTGTTGCGATGGATGCGCAGATCCGACAGCGCCTCGCGGGCAGCCGTCGTCGCGAGCTCCGCCGGCTCGGCCGGGCCGCGCACGGCGATCCGGAGCGGCGGACACGGCCCCAGCGTGCGCACCGCCGCCTTGAGCTCGGCCTCGGTCTCGACCGCGATCGCCCCGTCGACGAGGTCGCCGCGCAGGACGACGATCCGGCGCTGTCCGAGCGCGCGGAGGATCGCGCCGACGAGCGCGAGCCCCGGACCGACGAGCACGCACAGGTCGCCCTCGACCTCCCACACCGACGGCAACATCACGTCCGCGATCGCCGCCGCGCCGAGCGGGGTGGTCTGGAGCTCGGCGACGCGCGGCAGCTCGCGATCGAGCCACTGCTGCAACACCAGCTCCGCCGCGCGCACCCGCAGCGCGAGCGCCGTGACCTCGACGACCTCCTCGAGATCGTCGAGCTGAGCCGGCTGGAGCTGGGTGACGCCGCCGCGGGCGAGCTCCGCGCGCACCGCGCGCATGCGCATCGTCGCGGCGATCGCGCCGACCACGTCGTCGCGTTCGATCGCCGCGCCGAGCGCCTCGCCGAGCGTGGCGACCTCCGCGAGCAGGCCCCGCACCGATGCGCGCTCGGTCACGCGAACGTCGCCTTCTGCACGACGTGCGCGTTGGCGTGGAGCGCCGGCTCGCGCCGGGCGACCTCGGCGCGCAGCCCGTACGGCGCGTCGATCTGCGCGAGCGCGCGCACGACCGCCAGATCGTCGTCGGTATCGACCGTCCAGCGCAGATCCGAGTCGTCGCGATCGGCGACCAGCTGGCGGACCACGAAGCGCGCGGGCTCCTCGAGGATGAACGCGGTGACGTGCTCGCGCGCGGCGGGCGACGTCGCCAGGCGATCGATGCGCTCCAGCACGTCGCGATGCAGCGCCTCGACGTCGAGCCCGCGCGGGAACGACCGCACGTGCGTGTTGGAGGCGTAGTCGGTGGGGCGATCGAGCAGCGCGACCACGGCGTCGACGACGTGCGGATCGAGCAGCGGGCAATCGGAGGTCACGCGCACGACGACGTCGGCCTTCGCCATCCGCGCCGCGCCCACGTAGCGCGCGAGCACGTCGGTCTCCGAGCCGCGGAACACCCCGACGCCGAGCCGCCGGGCCTCGCGGGCGACGGCGTCATCGAGATCGGCGGTCGTGGTCGCGATCACGATGGCGTCGATCGAGCGCGCCGCGCGCAGCCGGGTGACCACGCGCGCGAGCATCGAGGCGCCCGCGATCGTCGCCAGGACCTTGCCCGGCAGGCGGCTCGAGCCCATCCGCGCCTGCACGATCGCGACGGTCGTCATGGCTTCTCGAAGATGTGGACGGTGCAGTCGTCGTAGCCCTGCGCCGCGCCGACCTCGAAGCGCGCCACCAGCGACAGCTGCGGATAGCGCGTGCGCCACGCGCCGCCGTGGTCGCGCTTCCACAGCGCGCCGGCGTTACCGCGATACGCGATCTCGGTCTCGACGGGGTGGTCGTACTCGATGGCCACGATCCACCGGCGCGCGACGCGATAGATCTCGTCCATCGCGACGCCGAGATCTTTCGGGGCGATGTGGATCATCACGCCGCTGGTGAACGCGAGGTCGAACCAGCCGTCGCGGAACGGCAGGTCGAACGCGGTCCCCTGCAGCACGTTGAAGCCGCGCTCGCGCGCCTTCGCGGCGGCGTAGGCCTGCGGCTCGATGCCGTAGAGCTCGGAGGTCGGCACGCCGAGGGTCTCGAGGTAGGCGAGGTTCCAGCCGGCGTTGCAGCCGACCTCGAGCACGCGCTTGGCGTCGAGGTGCTCGAGGATCTGCCGCCAGACCTCGATGCGCTCGGGCTTCTCGTGATCGTTGCGATCGGTGTAATCGCGGCCGAACGGCGAGCGCCACAGGGCCAGTTGTTCGGTGTTCATCTGATCGGTCACGTGATCCTCCATCAGCTGACGAGCTCCCAGGCGAGCGGCGTGCCGCGCGCGATCTCGACCTTGGCGGTCCGACCCAGGACGCGCGGGAGCTCGCGGGGCGGCAGTCCGAATCCCGGACGAATGGCGCGAACGTTGTCGCGGGTGAGGGGTTCGCCGACGACGATGTTCGCCGTGGCGTAGAGCGAGCGGCGCAGCTCGCGCGAGCTGCCCTCCGACTTCGGCCGGCGAGCGCTGCCATCGCCGAGCGCGCCCCACGCCATCCGGCAGCCGCGGACGACCTCGGCCATCTCGGCGGGCTCGAGCGAGAACCCGGCGTCGGGTCCGCCGTCGGCGCGGCGCAGGGTCAGGTGCTTCTCGATGATCGTCGCGCCGCGCGCGACCGCGGCGATCGGCACGATGGCTCCTGGGGAGTGATCGGAGAGGCCGAGCACGCAGCCGTGAGCGGCGAGCGCATCGAGCCGGCGCAGGTTGGTGTCCTCGACCGGCGTCGGGTAGCCCGACACGCAGTGGAGGAGCGCGATCTCGGTGGCGCCGTGGGCGCGGGCGGTGGTGACCGCCTCGACGACCTCGGCGTCCGAGGCCATCCCGGTCGACATCACGAGCGGCTTGCCGGTCCGCGCGCACGCCGCGATCAGCTCGAGGTCGACGAGCTCGAACGACGCGATCTTGAAGGCCGGCGCGCCGAGCTGATCGAGGCGCGCGACCGCCTCCTCGTCGAACGGCGTCGAGAACACGATCAGGCCGCGGGCGGCGCCGTGGGCGAAGATCGGCTGGTGCCACGCCCACGGCGTCATCGCCTCGCCGTAGAGGTCCCACAGCGAGCGGCCCTGCCAGGGCCCGCTCTCGAGCGTGAACCCGCGGCGATCCGACTCGAGCGTCATGGACTCGGGCGTGAACGTCTGCAGCTTCAACGCGTCGCACCCGGCGTCCGCGGCGGCGTCGACGATCGCGAGCGCGCGCTCGAGGCTCCCCAGGTGGTTCGCCGACAGCTCGGCGATGACGAACGGTGGATGGGCGCCGCCGATCTCGCGGCCGGCGATCCGCATGGGTTTGGTCACTGGACGACGAACTCCTGGAAGAAGATCGCGTCGCGCACGAGCTCCTTGGCCTTCTCGAATTTGTGCATCACCTCACCGGTGGCGAGCTCGAGCTGGAGCGTCACTTTGAGGTAGCGGGACGTGCCGGGCTCGTCGAGATTGACGACGAACGGCTCGAACGTCGTGACCGGGGGCCGCGAGCTGGTCGACCCGGGTCTCGAGCTCGGTGACGCGCTTGGGCGACTTCCAGACCTCGCAGCCAGCAGCGCCGAGGAGCCCGACGCCAACACCGGCGATCGCGAGGAGCCGACCAGCGTGTGTACTCACATCCGTCGACTCGACCGTGCGCGGGGTTGATGTAGGGACCCGATGGTCAGGGCTGACGCTGATACGTGTACACGCGAACCACCGTACCCACGTAGTCGATGAGCTCGAACACGCCCGTCGCGGTCACGAAGTTGTATTCGGTGTTCGTGGAGATCGAAGGCGCGCCGCACGTCGGCGTGAGCAAGAGGATGTTGAAGCCGCCGTTGACGGACCAGCTTCCGGTGGTGACTCCCGACAAGGTCGCCCGCTCGTAGGTGGCATCCGCGGTTCCCGCACCCACGAACCGGATCGTGTCCCGGTACACTGGGTTCCCCGTCGCGTTGTACTGATCGACCGTGACCAGCACGTAGGTACCGTCGGTGATCATGCCGCCGATCCAGTCGACCCAGGGTGGCGCAGGATTCTGGGCGACGATGTCCGGGGCCGTGGTCGCGAGGTTTGTGCAGGCGGCGTCGATGGGTGGCGGCTCGAGGATCGGGGCGTCGATCTCGAACCCCGCGTCGGGCAGGCCACCATCCCCGAAGTTACGGAGCGGCTTGCCACACGCGAGCAGGCCGAGCGCCGCGATCGGCAACGCGAGCCTCAGTAACACGGGTGCCTGTGACCATCGGAGTCCTCGCAGGTGGGGATCGGCGTGCCCGTGGGCAGCGGCTGGGTAGGGGGGGAATCATCGACCATGTGATCCGACAGCGACCCGTGCGAGTTCGAGCTGAGCTGCGGGACCCACCAGAACGACGCGTGCATCTGGAGGCCGACGTCGTTGGTGTCGCCGACGAAGTCGTTGCGGTGCCACGTCACGTGCGGCCCGATCCCGTAGGACGCCGCCACCCCGCTCGGATCGTCCCACTCGGCCGCGATCCCCGCGTACACGCTGTTGCCCACGGCGTGGCCGATGTACCGCGTCGGATCGGTCTCTCCGGTGAAGTGCAACTCGTCGTTGCGGCCACGCCCGTAGTCGAACACGGCGCGCACGCTCGAGCGCTCGCCGTGCGCGAGCGCGAGATCGGTGCGCGCATGGAGCGACATCCCCGTCGTGCCGTACTTGCCGTCGGAGGCGCCGACGTGGGTCATGTCGGCGCCATAGCCGACGCTGGGCCGGATCGTTCCGCCGATGTCCCAGCCCACGCCGAACACGAGGCCGAGCTCCCAGCCCAGGCCCTTCACGCCTCCCTGCGCATGGGCGACGCCGGCCGTCGCATCCATGTAGCAACCGCTCGCGAGCAGCAGCATTCCCCAGACCCCACGCTTCAGGTTCATTCGGGCCCAGCCTACCCCGGCGGTCGGGCGAAGGCCTACTCGCCCTTGGCGAGCTTGTCCTTCATCTTGGCGACGAGCTTGGGAAAGCCGTCGTTCTTGACGATCTTCGTGAACTGCGAGCGATAGCTCGACACGAGGCTCACGTTGTCGGTGACGAGGTCCTGCTCGAGCCACTTGCCATCCTGCTGCGCCATCCGGAACGCGAGCTCGATCGGCTCCGCCTTCGGGTTCGTCTTGGACGTGGCCTTCGTCTTCACCAGGAGGAGGTCGCCGCTGGCGTCCTCGGCGACGTAGGCGACGTCGAAGCCGACGATCTTCTTGAAGGTGCGCACGTGCGCCGCGCGCACGAGCTGCTTGAGGAGCCCGGCGAACTGGGCCTTCTCCTTGTCCGTACGAGCCGCCCACTCCGAGCCGAGCGAGGCCTCGGTGAGGTGGGCGTAGTCGAGCAAGTCATCGAGCGTCGCATCGACCTTCTTCGCGTCGCTCTTGGGCGCCTTCAGTAGATCGAACAACGTCGTCTGCTTGGCCTTCACCACGTCGGTGGCCGGGCCGGCGAACGCGTTCGCGCCCAGCGCGCACAGCAGCAGCGTCATCACGAGGAGTCGCGAGATCTTCATCTTTCCATCATAGGCGGATCGGACGCGGCTTGGCGTGGGCGATGCAGGTGATGAGGGCCTTGGAAGGAGGGCCTCATGAGCATCGACCAGATCCTGCGACACGAACTCGCGAGCCGCCGCCGCGACGGGTTGTTCCTCGTCGGCTTCACCATCGGCGTCGCGATCATCATCGCGGCGATCATCACGGTGGTCTGATCGTGACCCGCGTGGTACTCGCGCAGCGATGACGATCCCGAGCCGCGCGTTTCACGCCATCGACCCGCGCGGCGCGGCGCCACGCCTGACGCTCGCGATCCTCAGCGGCGTCCTGGGGTGGAGCCTCGCCCCGGCGAGCTTCACGACCGTCACGCGGGCGTTGATCGCGTGGGTCGCGGCCGGGCTCGTGCTGCTCGTCATCGCCACGGTCATCATCGTGCGCGCCGACGCCGACGAGACCCGCCGACGCGCGGCGGCCCACGACCCCGGGCGAACCCTCGTGTGGCTCACGGTGCTCGCCAGCAGCACGCTCGGGCTGTTCGCGGCGACCGCGATGATCCAGCACGCCAAGACGCTGCCCCCGCTCGAGGGACACCTCTTGCTGGGGCTGAGCGTGACGACGGTGGTGATCGCTTGGCTGTTGACCAGCGCGGCCTTCACGCTGCGGTACGCGCACCTGTTCTATCGCGGGACCGACGAGGGTGGGCTGACGTTCCCCGCGTGCACGCCGGACGATGGCCCGCCGGACGACCTCGACTTCGCCTACTTCGCCTTCACGATCGCGATGTGCTTCCAGGTCTCGGACGTCGCGATCACGAGCCGCGAGATCCGTCGCACGGCGCTCGCGCACGCGATGCTGTCGTTCGCCTACAACACCGGCATCATCGCGCTCGTCCTCAACATCGTGATCGGTCAGGTTGCCTAGAGCTCCACGTCGAGGCGCCCGGCCAGCGGCGCGCGCGCGACGACGCCCGTCGGATCGACGACGCACGACCCACCCTGCCCCGCGATCTCGACCACGCCGGGTGCCCAGTTCGCGTTCGCGATCACCAGGTCGAACCGCCGCGCGAGGCGCACGAGCCGCGCGGCCCGGTAGTCGGGATCCTCGACCCACGCGCTCGGGAACAACAGGAGGTCGGCGGCCGCGAGCAGGTCGGCGCTGTCGTCGACGAGGAAGTGCAGGTCGTAGCAGATCGCGATCGTGATCTGACGACCGTGCAGGGTGATCAGCGGCGCGGGCTGCGGCCCTGGCGTCGCCCACGTCTCGGGGATCCACGGGTGACGCTTGCGATACACGAACGCCAGCTCGCCGCGCGGATCGAAGCCCGCCATCGCGTTGTAGATCGCGGCGTCCTCGCGCAGCACGAGCGGCGCCACGAGGAGCGCGTGGTGCGCGCGCGCGAGCTCGCCGCACCGTCGCGCGGTCGGGCCGGTCAGCGACTCGGCGAAGCGCGCGACGTCGAAGTCTCCCGCGGGCGACACGTAGCCCGCGATCGACGCCTCGGGCAACACCACGAGATCGGTGGCGGGGCCGGCGGCGAGCCGGGCGTCGACCTCGTCGAGCACCCGGGCGGGCGTACCCCACGTCGCGGGGAGCTCGAGGATCGTGAGGCGCACGGCCCTACGTTAGTCGCTGCGCTGCGTGCTGTCAGACCCGCCGGGAGACGGTTGCGCCACGAGGGCGGCGGTCGCCGCCTCGCTGAGGTGATCGAGCGTGAACGGCTTGGCGAGCAAGGCGATGCCGAGCTGCGCCGCCTCGACCTGGATCTCGCGATCGGGGAACGCGGTGATCAGCACGACCGGGATCATCCAGTCGGCTCCCCGCAGGATGCGGACGACGTCGAGCCCCGAGGTGCCCGGGATCCACATGTCCAGGATGACGAGGTCGACCTCGTCACGCCCGCGCGTCCAGGTCGCGAGGATCTCGAGGGCGTCGTCCCCATCGCTCGCCTCGACCACGTCGAAGCCGCCGCGCCGCATCCGCATGACGATGAGCTCGCGGAGGGACGGGTCGTCCTCGACCACCAGCACGCGGAAGCGGACCGTATGCAGGAACGGGTTGGTCCGCTCGCTCTCGTCGAAGGCGTCGGTGTCGGGTGCGATCATGGAGCGCGTTGGTGCACGGGCTGCGCCAGGTTCGAGGGGCCCACGCGCGCACTGGAGGGGCATGCAAACGATGGCGGCGACGACGTACGCGCACGGCGTGTCGTTTTGGCGGTGTCCAGCACCGCTCCTGGTCACTTCGGGATCGCGGCGATCAGCGGGCATCTCGCGTCATGCCCCGAGCACGGCCGGTCGTCACTCACCAGTGTCGCTTGGGTCGCCGGCGCCCGCCGCGCTTCCCCGGCGAGGGGCCCGCGGCAGGACGCGGGCCGGCGGCCGGCGGTCGCGCCGAGCTACGCGGCGGTTGCGCTTGCCACGAGGGAGGTGACGACGAGGAGGGCGAGGAGGGCGACGGCGGCGACGGCGGCGACGGCGGCGACGTCTGCCACCGCTGTTGTTGCGGCGGCGGCGACGACGACGACGGTGGCGACGTCTGCCACCGCTGCGCCTGGGGCGCACGTGGCTGCGGTGGCGTGGAGGAGCGCTCGGGCCCCCGCGGCGGCGATGGCTGCTGCGGGCCCCGCGGTTGCTGCGCTCCGCGCGACGGTTGCGATGGCGAGCCCCGTGGCGGTTGCGATGGCGCGTTCGGGCCGCGTGGTGGTGGGCCACCCGAGCCACGCGGGCCGCCCGGACCTGGACCATTGGGGCCACGTGGGTGTTGCGACCGTCGGTCGGGTCCGCGGGTCGGGCGCGGCGGTGGCGGCGGCGGCGGCACGTACTGCGGGGTGAGATCGCGGCTGACGTACGCGCGCCAGATCGCGCGTCCGTCCGCGACGTGGGGCGCCAGCGACGGATCGAAGCCCGCGATGAAGCGCACGACGTTGTCGAAGTCGCGCAGGAAGAAGTACTCCGCGCGCGAGTTGTGGACCGCGGAGATCGTCTGCGGGAAGTCGATGATCGTCGGGCCGTCGTCGGACGCGAGGATGTTGTAGGGCGACAGATCGCCGTGGATGACGTCGCAGCACAGCATCGCGATCATCTGGGCGACGAGATCGGCGTAGATGCGCAGGGCGGCGTTGCGATCGATGGCGACGTCGATCAACCGTGGGGCGGGACGCCCCTCGGCGTCGCGCACGAGCTCCATCACGAGCACGCCCTCGTAGAACATCACCGGGCGCGGGACGCGGACCCCGCTATCGACGAGCCGGTACAGCGCGTCGGCCTCCGCCGACTTCCACGCCTCCTCGGCCGCGTCGCGCCCGAACCGCCCACCACTGTCCATGGCGCGCTGCGTCCGGCTGTTGCGGACCTTGCGCCCTTCCTTGTAGTCGGCGTTGTTCTTGAAGCTGCGTGTCGTGCGGTCCTTGTAGACCTTCGCGGCGTACACGTCGTCGCCGCGGCGAACCAACGAAATGTTCGCTTCTTTGCCACTCTTGAGGCGCCCCAGCACCTCATCGATCACGCCATCGGCGAGCAGGACTTCGAGCGGATCGCTCATCGGGGAGACACGATCGTATCTTACCTCACGACACGGATTGGTCATTGCGCAACCGTCCCGGATCCTCGACGATTCGGCGAAGGCGTGTGCCGATGGGGGTGGTCGATGGGTGGAGGCAGTGGTCGTGGAACGGGTAGTGACGAGCGCAAGTTCGATGGTGAAGCGAACGCACGCGTGCGGCTCGCGCTGCTGTCGGACCTGACGCGCGAGTTCGCGCGTTCGACGGGCGACTACCAGGCGCTGCTCGCGCTGATCGCGCGACGGCTCGGCGAGCGTCTCGGCGACATCTGCCTGATCCGGATGATCACCGACGGCGTGTCCTTCGGCGAGGTCGGGGGCCTGTATCACCCCGATCCGGCGCTCGAAGCCGAGCTGCGCGCCTACAACCGGGCGACGCCGCAACGGGTCGACGAGGGGGTGTCGGGGCGCGCGCTCGCCGCCGGCCACGGGATCCTGATCGCGATGACGTCCCCCGCGCAGCTCAGCCCGGCCGTCGCGCGGTACACGTCGATCATCGAGAGGCTCGCGATCCGGATCTTGATGGTCATCCCGCTGCACGCCGAGGGCAAGCCGATCGGCGTCGCGACCCTGATGCGCTGCACGCCCGATCGGCCGTACACCCCGGACGATCTCGCGCTGTTCGAAGATCTCGGCTCCCACGCGTCGATCGCGATCGCCAACAGCCGGCTGATCGCCACGCTCGAGCGCGAGCTGGCCGAGCGCGGCCGGCTGGCCGAACGCCTGCGGCTCCTGTCCGAGCTGACCCGCGAGTTCACGCAGGCCACCGACGACGCGACCGCGCTGCTCGCGCTGATCGCGCGCCGGCTCGGCGAGGTCGTCGGCGAGGCGTGCTCGATCCGGCTGCTCGAGCCCGAAGGTCAGCGGACGATGCCCGATGGCGCGTTCTATCACCGGGATCCCGACGTCGTCGCCGCGGCCCTCGCGCTCATGACACAGCACCCCCAGCGCGTCGGCGAGGGGATCGGCGGCAGGGCGTGCGCGACGAAGCGCTCCGTGTGGATGCCCACGATCACGCCCGACGACCTCGTCGGCGCGACCCGCGCGGAGGTTCGCCCGCTGATCGTGCTGCTGGGCGTGCGCAGCCTGATCGCGGTCCCCATGATCCGCGGTGATGGCGAGGTGATCGGCGTCGCCGTGATGAGCCGCAGCGATCCCGCGCAGCCGTACACCGCCGAGGACCTCCGGCTGATCGAGGATGTCGTCGCGCACGCCACGATCTCGATCGTCAACAGCGAGCTGCTCGCGGCCACCCAGCGCGAGCTGGTCGAGCGCCAGCGCGCCCAGGGCGAGCTCGCGAAGGCCGAGGAGCTGCTGCGCCAGGCGCAGAAGATGGATGCCATCGGGCGGCTCGCGGGCGGCATCGCCCACGACTTCAACAACGTGCTGTCGGTGATCCTCACGTACTCGGCGATCTTGCTCGACGACCTGGCCCCCACCGATCCGACGCGGCAAGACATCGAGGAGATCCAGCGCGCCGGCCAGCGGGCGGCCGAGCTCACCGGCCAGCTCCTCGCGTTCTCGCGCCAGCAGGTCGTGGTCCCGCGCGTAGTCGACGTCAACGACGTGCTCATGACCATGGGCAACATGGCGCGGCGGATCGTCGGCGAGGACATCGTGTACGCGATGCGCGCCGCGCCGCGCCTCCGCCGGATCAAGGCCGATCCGAATCACCTCGAGCAGGTGTTCATGAACCTCGTGGTCAACGCCCGCGACGCGATGCCCCACGGGGGACGCCTCACGATCGAGACGCAGAACGTCGAGCTCGACGAGACCTACGCGAGCACGCACCCCGGCATCTCGCCAGGCCCCCACGTGATGATCGCGGTGAGCGACACCGGGGAGGGCATGGACCGCGCCACGTGCGAGCGGATCTTCGAGCCGTTCTTCACGACCAAGGCGCTCGGCAAGGGCACCGGGCTCGGCCTCTCGACGGTGTTCGGCATCGTCAAGCAGGCGGCGGGATGCATCGGGGTCTACAGCGAGCCCGGCCTCGGCACCACCTTCAAGGTCATCTTCCCGTGCACTGTCGAGCTCGACGCACCGCCCGAACCAGAGGCGGCGCCGCTCGCCTCGATGCGCGGCAGCGAGACGATCCTCGTCGTCGACGACGAGCCGCAGATCCGCGTCATCGTGCGGCAGGTCCTCGAGCGCCAGGGGTACAACGTGCTCGACGCGGGCGATGGCGCCTCGGCGATCACGGTCGCCCACGCCTGGGCTGGACGGATCGATCTCCTGCTGACCGACGTCGTGATGCCGCGGATGAGCGGCCGCGAGCTCGCCGGTCACCTCGAGCCCAGCTACCGCGGGCTCAAGGTGCTCTACATGTCGGGCTACACCGACGACGCGATCGTGCACCACCACGTGCTCGACGCCGACGTCGAGCTGCTGCCGAAACCGATCACGCCCAAGCAGCTCCTGCAGCGCGTGCGCGCGTTGCTCAGCGCTTGAACCAGCCCTTGATGCGCGCGCCGAGGCCAGGCTTCACGGGTGGCTCCGGCCGACGTGGGCCCGGCGGATTGCCGCGCAGCATCGGCGGCGCCACCGCCACCGACCCCACGATCTCGGGCGAGCCGCCCCACCGGTACGCCTGATCGGTGGCGTGCCTCGTCAGGCTCGCGTCGATCGCGATGCACTGCCGGAGCGCCCCGCGCCGCCGCGCCTCGTCGACCGAGGTGACGAAGTAGACGTCCTGCTGGCAGGTCGTACAGTGACGCACGTCGTCGACGGCCGTGGCGACGAGCGCATCCCACCGCTTCGGACAGCGCACCGCCAGCTCCACGCACTGCGAGATCGGCGCGCGCGAGGTCACCGCGCGCCAGGCGGCGTCGTCCGGGGGCGCCAGGGTGCGCAGCTCCGCGTCGTCGGGCCCGGCGACCTCGTCCCGGCGCAGGAAGCTCGCGCGCGTGGGATCTCCGTGCTCCTCGAGCCAGTCGGTGTAGACCATCCGGGTCGCGCGATCGATGGGGTTCGTGCGCAGCTCGGCGAGGAATCGCTGTTCGAGGCCTTGTGGCGGGTCGAGGAGCGCGGCGCGCAACGCGACGAGCATCGCGTCCGCCGTGGGCCGGCGCGCGGGATCGGGATCGGTCGCGCGCGCCAGCAGGTCGACGAGCCACACCGGCGGGTCGAGCCGTCCTGTCAGCGCCTCCTGCATCATCACGCCGAGGGCGTGGATGTCAGCGGCAGCGGACGACGCCTCCCCACCGACGTCGGGATCGCCCAGGCACGGCGTCGTCCCGATGAAGCGGATGGCACGCGGTTGCACGTTGTGATGGACCAGCCCGGCGGCGTGGATCGCGACGAGCGCGCGCAGCACGCCCTCGGCGACCTCGCACACGCGCGCCACGGACAGCGGCGTGGCCTCGTCGGCGAAGGTCATGGGTGACAGCGCGGGCTCGTCGTAAGCGAGCCGATCACCCTCGATCCGCACGTTCGCGATCGGCAGCACGTGGGGGCTCGCGAGCGCCCCGAATGCGCGCATGCGCGCAAATCGCTTCGTGCGGGAGCGCTCGTCGAGCGCGCTCAGCCCCGGGATGTACCGCGTCGCCATCCCTCAGGTTACCGCGCCGACGGTCGAGCTTGGCACGGTGAACGCAAGAGGAGGATCATCATGCAGATCCTGACCATCCTGATCATCGGCCTCATCGTCGGCGCCCTCGCCAAGCTCGTCATCCCGGGTAAGGATCCGGGGGGCATCCTCATCACCATGCTGATCGGCGTCGCGGGCTCGTTCGTCGCCCACTACATCGGCGTGGGAATGGGCTGGTACTACGCGGGGCAGCCGGCGGGCTTCATCGCGTCGGTGCTCGGCGCCGTCCTCCTGCTCGTCGGCTACCGCGCGATCGTCGACCGGCGCGGCTGATCAACCCCGAACGACCCCCCGGGTCATTCGGGCGGGTTGTGCGAGCACCCTGGCGTGCGCACCAGAGGCTCCATGTCGCAAACTCTCCCGATCGTTCCGATGCGGACTGGCGTGCTGTTTCCCGGGGCGAGCCTGCCTGTCTCGGCAGGTCGCTCGCAGACCTTGCGCGCGATCGAGGTCGCGCTGCGCGACCCCGAGCACAAGGTGTTCGTGGTCGCGCAGCGCGACGATCGTGAGGAGATCACCGACGACACGTTGTACACGGTCGGCACGATCGCCACGCTCGGCTCGGTCGAGCGCGGCCTCGGCGGCGTGCGCGTGACGCTCGAGGGCCGCACGCGTGCCACCGCCGTCCGGGTGACCGCGAAGGACGGCTACCTCGTCGCCACCGTGTCCGAGATCGCCGAGCTCCCGCCGCTCGACGCCAAGGATCCGAGCTTCATCGCCCTGCATCGCGAGGTGCGCGAGCGCGCCGCCGAGATGGCGCGGAAGCGCGGCCTCCCGGCCGAGGCGGTCGACCAGATGCTCGCGCAGATCACCGAGCCGGGCCAGCTCGCGGATCTCGTCGCGACCTACCTCGAGGTGCCGGTCAGCGAGCGCCAGCAGCTGCTCGAGACCACCGCCGTCGAGGATCGGCTCCGCCGCGTGCTCATCCACGTGCAGCGCCAGATCGACGTGATGTCGGCGCAGGCGGACATCCAGTCCAAGGTCAAGGAGGAGATCGGCGGCCGCCAGCGCGAGCACTACCTGCGCGAGCAGCTGCGCGCGATCCAGAAGGAGCTCGGCGAGGGCGAGGGCGCGGCCGATCCGTCGCTCGCCGAGCTCGAGGCCCGGCTCGACAAGCTCCCGCTCCCCGACGACGCGCGCAAGGAGGTCGCGCGCGAGTGGGCGCGGCTGACGCGGATCGGCCGCGAGTCGATGGAGGCGCAGGTGATCCGCACCTACCTCGAGACGATCGCGGAGCTGCCGTGGGGCGTGCGCAGCGACGAGCACCTCGACGTCCACGAGGCCGCGAAGATCCTCGCCGAGGATCACCACGGGCTCGCCGACGTGAAGGATCGCGTGCTCGAGTTCCTGTCCGTCTACCAGATGTCCAGGGCCAAGACCGCCACGAGCGAGAAGCCCGGCGGCAAGCCCGGCGGCAACAAGGGCCGGATCCTGCTGTTCGCGGGGCCGCCCGGTGTCGGCAAGACCTCGATCGCGAAGTCGATCGCGCGCGCGATGGGCCGCAAGTACGTCCGCATCGCCCTCGGCGGCGCGCGCGACGAGGCGGACATCCGCGGCCATCGGCGCACGTACATCGGCGCCCTGCCCGGGCGCATCCTGGCCGGCATGAAGCAGGCCGGGACCAAGAACCCGGTGTTCCTCCTCGACGAGGTCGACAAGCT
>JAPLLF010000078.1 GCA_026387715.1 Pseudomonadota bacterium | reverse complement strand
CCGAGCACCTGGCCGAGGCGCTCGGGGTCACCGAGGATCGCGATGTCCTCCGCCGACGCGCCGAGCACGATCGTGAGCTGCTTGGCGGCCGCGGCGCCCCGGTAGCGTTCGATGACCTCGCGCGCGAGGCGATCGAGCTGCACCGGCGCGTTCGAGATCGTGATCGTGCCCGCCTGGGCGCGCGCGAGATCGAGCAGCTGGTCGACGAGGTGGTTCATCCGCGTCGCGGCCTGGCGTGCCATGTCGACGTAACGCAGCTGGCGATCGGACAGCGTGCCCGCGTAGCCCGACAGCACGATGTCGAGGGCGCCGGCGATCGAGGTCAGCGGAGTGCGGAGCTCGTGCGACATGACCTGCGCGAACTCGGCGCGCCGGCGCGCGAGGTCGGCGGTGTCCCCGAGGTCGCGGAGGACCACGATCGCGCCGATCGTGACGCCCTCGTCGTGGAGGGGGGTGACGACGGAGTGGAGGACCCGCTCGCCGATGCGCACCTCCTCGCGGGTGGGCTGGTTGTGGGTCGCGAGCTCGAACGGATAGAACCCGACCACATCCTTGAGGTAGGTCGTGTCGACCGCGGCGTCGGCCGGGATGCCGAGCATCTCGCGCGCGCTGGCGTTGATCAGGATCTCGCCCGAGCGGGTGTCGGCGATGATCGTGCCATCGGCCATCGCGTCGACAGCCGACCAGAGGCGATCGAGTAACCCGGGCATCCGGCACCAGTCTACCCATAGACGGCCGTGCAAGCTCGCCCGCGGACACTGGCATCGGCGTATGAGTCCGTGGGACAGTGAACGTATGACCACGACTCGTTCGGTGGTGGAGCTGCCCGCCGCGGCCCTGGCGCAGCTCCCCTCCGCGATCGCCGCGCTCCTCCCAGAGGATCGCTGGCTCCTCACCGCGCTGCTCGAGCTCGGTTACCTCGCGGCCTCGGCCGATGGGCTCGATGCCGCCGAGCGCGATGCGCTCGCGACCATCCTCGAGCGCGCCACCGGCGAGACGATCGACGGCGCCACGTTCCGGGAGCATTTCGTCAACCTCGACGCCGCGGTCGCCGCGCTCGGTCGCCGCGAGCGCCTGGCGCGCACCGCCGCCGACTTCACGACCGACGAGGCGCGCGCGAACGCGATCAAGTTCGCCGCCCTGGTCTCGATGTCCGATGGCACGTTGCACGAGCACGAGCTCGGCGTGCTCGCCGAGGTCGCGACGCACTTCGACTGGGGCGCCGATCGCGTGCGCAAGATCGTCGACGAGCTCGCGACGCGGATCGGAGGCAAGTCGTGAGCTTCGTCAACAAGCTGACCAAAGAGGTC
The DNA here is from genome assembly GCA_026387715.1 of Pseudomonadota bacterium. GTDB lineage: Bacteria > Myxococcota_A > Polyangia > Haliangiales > Haliangiaceae > JABFXX01. The sequence goes on along the minus strand of JAPLLF010000078.1, from coordinate 2,572 downwards.
AACTGCAAGATCGTCTACTACGGGCCCGGGCTGTGCGGGAAGACGGCGAACTTGCAGTACGTGTTCGCCAAGACCAAGGCCGACTCGCGCGGCAAGATGATCTCGCTCGCGACGGAGACCGAGCGCACCCTGTTCTTCGACTTCCTGCCGCTCGACCTCGGCAAGATCGGCGAGTACACGATCCGGTTCCACCTCTACACGGTGCCGGGGCAGGTGTTCTACGACGCCAGTCGCAAGCTGATCCTCAAGGGCGTCGACGGCGTCATCTTCGTCGCGGACTCGCAGCCGGGGCGGCTCGAGGCGAACATCGAGAGCCTCGAGAACCTCGAGACCAACCTCGTCGACCTCGGCTTCGACCTCAAGACCTTGCCGTTCGTCATGCAGTACAACAAGCGCGACATGCCGGAGGTCCTGCCGGTCGAGGAGCTCCGCGCGGAGCTCAACCCTCGTGGCGTGCCCGAGTTCGAGGCGAGCGCGAAGTCCGGGGATGGCGTGTTCGAGACCCTCAAGGGCCTCGCCAAGCCGGTCCTGTCGTACCTGTCCAAGAACAAGCCGATGTAAGGCGGCGGCGAGCCGCGTCAGTCGTTCTGGCGGCGGAACGTGCGCTCGAGCGCAGCATAGAAGCCGCCGCGCGCGACCAGCTCGTCGTGCGTTCCTTGCTCGATGACCCGCCCCTTGTCCATCACGACGATGAGGTCGGCGTTGCGGATCGTCGACAGCCGGTGCGCGATCACGAGCGTCGTCCGACCCTTCATCAGCTCCGCGACGCCGCGCTCGATGAGCTCCTCGGCCTCCGGATCGACGTGGGCCGTCGCCTCGTCGAGGATCAAGATCTCGGGCCTCGATCGCGGCGCGCTCGTGGGTCTTGCCGAGCGTGATGTTGTCGGCCAGCGTGCCGGCGAACAGGATCACGTCCTGCGAGACGACCGTGATGCGGCGGCGCAGGGCGTGCAACTCGAGCTCGCGGATCTCGGTGCCGTCGATGTGGATCGCTCCGCGATCGCGCTCGTACAGGCGCGTGAGGAGCTTGATGACGGTGGACTTGCCGGAGCCCGTCGCGCCCACGACGGCCACGGTCGCGCCGCGCGGCACGCGGACGTCGACGCCGCGCAGCACCGGCTCGGCGCCGTAGGAGAAGTGGACGTCGACGAGCTCGATCGCGGGCGTGGCCGCGGAGGGCTCCATCACGGCGGGGCGCACCGGCACCGGCGTCGTGGACGCGACGACGCCGCCGTCCGGCTCGTCGGTGTCGAGCAGCTGGACGATGCGCTCGGTCGCGGCCATCGCGCCCTGCATGACGGCGTACTTCGCCGACAGGTCGCGGACGGGGACGAAGAACTTCTCGATGTACTGGTAGAACACCACGATGATGCCGATCGCGGCAGGCGACATCGTGCGGCCCGACGCGACGTAGATGACGATGCCGACGGCGATCGAGCCGATCGCCTCGACGATCGCGTACATGGACGCGTCCGCCCGGATCTGCCCGAGGTAGGCGTCGCGGTGGCCCGCGTTGATCTCGTCGTACTCGCGCTGGGCGATCTTGCCGCGCCCGAGGAGCTGGACGACGCGGATGCCGGACAGGTGCTCCTGCGCGAACGCGTTCATGGCGGCGAGGCGCACGCGGATCTGGCGGAACGACGCGCGCATGAGGCGGCGGGCGTACTCCACGAGGATCACCAGCATCGGCAAGGTCGCGAACGTGACGAGGGTCAGCTTCACGTCGATCGTCAGCATCACGACGATGATCGCGAGCATCTTCACGAAGTCCGCGATCAGCGTGATCGCGCCCTGCGAGAACATCTCGTTGACGCTCTCGATGTCGTTCGTCATGCGCGTCATCAGGCGCCCGACCGGGATCCGGTCGAAGAACGCCGTGCGGAGCTGGAGGACGTGATCGAACGCGGCGATGCGCAGCGCGTGCATCGTCCGCTGGCCGGCGAGCTGGAGGAACCACGACTCGCCGAACGACGACAGCCCCTGCGCGGCGACGAGCGCCATGAACATCGCGGCGTCGAGCGGCAGCGCGCCGGCATCGCCGCCGAGCATGTGGTGCTCGAGCGAGTACTGGAACAGCTTCGGCTGCAGCAGCTCGAACGTGATCGTGAGCGGCATGAACATCGCCCACGCGACGAGCAGGCGCCAGTGCGGCCGGATGTAGCGCCACAGCCGCTGGATCAGGCGGACGTCGTAGGCGCTGCCGGTGACGATGTCGGCCTCGGCGCGCGCGGGGGTGGACGGGCTCACGACGCGACCTCCTGCACGAGCTCGATGTCGAGCTGGCTCCGGTACAGCTGCGCGTACAGCCCCGCCTCGCGGAGCAGCTGGTCGGCGACGCGGTCCGGCTCACCCGCCGGCCACTCCGCGACGATCTTGAACTCCGGCTCTGCGGACAGCAGCCGGTCGACGACGCGCGCGAAGTCGGCGATCGCGAGCCCGCGCGCCTCGAGGCCCGTCGCGAAGCCGCTCAGCGTCTCGAGCGCGACCTGGAGGTGGCGCTAGTCGTGCGTCAGGCGACCGAGCCAGTGGATCTCCTCCGCGATCGCGACGTTGTCCGCGATCGGCATCAGCG
>JAPLLF010000375.1 GCA_026387715.1 Pseudomonadota bacterium | reverse complement strand
CGCCGCCGCCGGCGCCGCGGCCGCCGCTCGCCGTCGTCGCCGCGGTGACGCCCACGACGCCGCCGCCGCTGCCGCCGTACAACCCCAGCTGGGCGCAGGTCGCGCCCGGCGGGCCGAAGCCTGCCATCGCGCCGCCGCCGTTGCCGCCGTCGGTCCCCATGCCGCCGCCACCGCCGCCCGCTTCACCGATGCCGAACATGTTCTCGTTGCCGTCGCCGCCCGGGCCGCAGCCGGTCGCGGCGGTCATCGCGATCGCGCCGCGGCCGCCGCCGGCACCCGCGCAGGTTGGATCGAACACCGTGCCGCGGCAGCCACCGTCGAGATCGATCAGCGAGCTCGCCCCGAGTGTCACGCTGTCGGCGGCGAGCACGATCAGCGGATGCGCGCCGACCACCCGCAGCGTGGTGTTCGCCTCGAGGACGAACGAGCCGAGCGCGAGGACGCGCGCCCCGTTCTGGAGGACGGACGTCACGCCCGCCCCGAGCACGATCGTGTCGTTGTCGCTCGTGATCGTGCCGTCGTCGGTGTCCAGCGTCCACGGCGCGCCGAACGGGATCGTCACGGTCGCGGGGTTCGCCGGGAGCAGGCTCCACGACACGTTCGACGGCGTGATCCGCCCGCAGTGCGCCTGATCCGACGTCCCCGACGTCAGGCACCCCCACGGACAGTCGACCGGGGGGCCGCAGCCGACGACCTGGTCGTTCACGCACGCCACCGGCGCGACGCACGCATCGACCTCGACCGGGGAGCCGTCGAGGGTGGCGTCGGGCTCGCTGATGGGCGCATCGGTCGAGCCACCACCGCAGCTGCCGTCGACGCACTGCTGCCCGCCAGGGCACGGTGATCGATCGTCACACGGGGCGCCCGTGGGTGGGGCAGGGTGATAGCAGCCCGCGAGCACGAGCCAGCCGATCAGCATGCAGCGAGGGCGCATCATCGGGGATGGTACCCCAAGCTCGCAGCCCTCAACGACTGGACTTCACTTCGGCGCGGGACGCAGTGAGGAGGATTCCGACGAAGCCCGCCGTCGCCACCAGGGCACCCGCGAGCAGCAGCCCCGAGAACGGGGCCTTGTACGTGCGGCAGCCCGTGCCTGAGCACGGTTCTTCGGTCGCCGTGAGGTCCGCCGCGATCGCCCCGCCGCCCGCCCCCATGAGCAGGACGTCGCCGACGTAGGACCAGCGCTTGGCGGAGCGGTTGTAGCCCCAGCAGCCGGTCAACGACAACGCGAGCATCAGCGCGAGGATTCGCTGCCCCATGGGTTCACGCTATCAGCCGGGGTGTGTGAGTATCAATCGCGCAGTGAAGAAGCACTCTCCGCTGTTGCCGATTTTCCTGATCGTCCTCGTCGACGTTCTCGGGTTCACGATCGTCATCCCGCTGCTCTCGCTGTACGCGGAGAAGTTCGGCGCGTCGCCGCTGGTCGCGACCACGATCGTGTCGTGTTACGCGGTGTGCTCGCTGATCTCGACGCCGCTGATCGGGCGCCTGTCCGATCAGTACGGGCGGCGGCGGCTCCTGCTGATCAGCCAGGCGGGCACGTTCGCCGGCTTCATCATGCTCGGGTTCTCCGAGGCGCTGTGGATGGTGTTCGCCGGCCGCATCCTCGACGGGATCACCGCCGGGAACCTGTCGATCGCGCAGGCCTACGTGTCGGATCACACGACCCCCGAGAATCGCTCCAAGGCGTTCGGCCTCATCGGCGTGGCGTTCGGGATCGGCTTCATGTTCGGGCCCGCGATGGGCGGCTGGCTCGGCACGTTCGGGCTCCACGTGCCGTTCCTCGTCGCCGCCGGGCTGTCGCTGCTGTCGATGGTCTGCACGTTCTTCCTGCTCACCAACGATCCTCCACCCGAGAAGACCGAGCCGGCCGGCGACGCAGCGGCGATGCCGGGTGGCAAGCGCCCGAGCCCGTTCGATCTCGAGGTCTACAAGGAGTACTTCCGGCGGTCGCAGCTCGCGTCGCTGTACGTGCAGTTCTTCCTGTTCACGTTCGCGTTCTCGACGTTCACGAGCTGCTTCGCGCTGTTCGCCGAGCGGCGCTTCCACTGGACAGCGAAGGAGGTCGGCTACCTGTTCATGTACGCCGGCTTTCTCGGGATCATCCTGCAGGGCGGGATGATCGGTCGGCTGGTCAAGAAGTACGGCGAGGTCAGGCTCGTGCTCGCGGGCTTCGTGACGATGATCGTCGGCTACACGATGCTCGGGTTCGCCCACTCGCTGGCGTTCCTCCTCGTGACCACCACGATCTTGTCGTTCGGCAACGGCGTGCTCCGCCCGGTGTTGACGAGCCGGATCACGCAGGCGGTCGGTCGGCACGAGCAGGGCGTCGCGCTCGGCATCTCCGGATCGCTCAGCTCGGTCGCGATGGCGTTCGCGCCGCCGGCGGGCGGGGCGCTGATCGGGCAAGCCGGCACCGACTCGTTCTCGTGGTGGCTGCTCGCGTACGCGTTGATCCCCGCGGTGGTCGCGTTGCTCGGCTTGATGGTCGCGCTGCGCAAGGTCGCGCCCGACGCGCCGCCGACGAACCTGCCCGTCGCCAAGATCGGCTGAAGACGTGTCGATTAATGGGAAATGAAGCGGGTTCCGGAAATAGCCGGAGCGGCTGGTCTTGTTCGCGGCGAGATGACTGACGAGAACCGCAAGCCTCGGGTTGCCGAGCCGCAGCGTCGGCAAGGCGTGATTCGGTTCGAGATGCCCGAGGACTCCTTGCCTCCGACCCACGCTGCGCGTGTCTTGTGGGAGGTGGTTGGGACGCT
>JAPLLF010001125.1 GCA_026387715.1 Pseudomonadota bacterium | reverse complement strand
CGTCGCGCGCGCCCGCGCGCTCGGGCAGGACGCGGACTCGTTCGCGCGGCCGGCACAGCTCGCCGAGCTGAGCGCGGGCCTCGACGATCTCGTGCCGCGGATGGCCACGATCAGCGCGCACACGATCCGCCTCGCGTCCGGGCTGCGAAGTGCGCTACGTGCCCGAGGCCACGAGATCACGCTGTACGCGATCTCCGAGCCGCAGGTCGCCGACGGCCTGGCGACCGGGATGCTCTCGTTCTACCTGCCAGCGGCGCCGACCACGCACGCGGATCTCGTCGACGAGTTCGTCGCCTACCTCCTCGCGCACGCGCCGACCCTGGTCAAGAGTCGGGTCAGCTACGGCCAGTCCACCGGCGGCGGCAAGCCGGACTACTTCTACGTCATCAACCCGGAGGAGTCGACGCAAGGCGCGCTGTCGGCCGAGGTGAAGAACGCGCAGAAGCACGACAACGTCCAGATCTGCCGCATCTCCGTGCCCGAGCACGCGGATGTCGACGGTCTGCTGGCCGCGATGAGCGGGTTCTTCGCGCAGAAGTACGGTTCGTAGCGCCGAGGGTGGAGCTAGCGCTTGATCTCGATCTTGCGCGGCTTGACCTCCGCCTTCTTGGGGATCGTCAGCGTGAGGACCTCGTGCTCGAGCGCCGCGGAGATGCGGTCGCCGTCGGCGTTCTCCGACAGCGCGAAGCCGCGCGTGAACGACCCGAACCGACGCTCGTAGAGCGAGAACGACTCGCCCTCCTTGCGGTCCTCGCTCGCGCGGCTGCCGCTGACGGTGAGGACGTTGTCGGCGACCTTGATGTCGAGGTTCGCGTCGGGGACGTCGGCGCGGAGCACGAACGCCTCGGGAGTGTCTTTGACTTCGAACGCCGGCGTGAGGGTGAGAGCTCGACGAGCTCGGTTCGACACCGCTTCGCATAAACACGCGCTGCGCCCCGCCCGAAAGCGGGGAAAGCGGGGGTGACGCGGTCAGGGCGAGAACAGCGTGCGGACGTAACACCGCGGCTTGTCGTCGCTGCCCACGATGACGCCGGCGGCGCCCACCAGGTCGCCCACCGTGAACGCCCGCAGCTGGACGCGGACGTGGTCGCCGGCGAAGCATGGCTTGCGATACGCGATCTCGACCTCGCGCGACCGGATCCGCAGCGGCTGGCCGAGCGCGGCGAACCGGCGCTGCGCCGCGTCGAGGAACACGCCGATGTAGACCAGCGAGTTGACGTGCTGGTTGGAGTCGGTCTGGTCGAGCGTGAACACGACGTCGGTCGGATCGCCGCTGCGCTCGTCGAGCGGCGTCGCCTCGGCCGGCGGCTCGCCGGTCTCGACTGGTGACGTCCGCGGGGCGTAGCGGACCTCGGCGACCTCGGGGAAGCCCTCGATCGGCAGGCTCGTGACGCGGCGCTGAGCGGGGGGCGCGAACGGCCGCGTGAACGTGTGCTCCGCGAACATCGAGCCCGCGATCGCGAGGGCGCCGGCGGGCTCGGGCGGGAACAGCCGGCCCGTCGCGCCGAGCACGTCGACCCACATGTTGAGGTAGAGGCGATCGATGGCGCCGCTCGCATCGATGCCGTGCGCGAGCTGGTAGCCGCCGCGGCCCTCGACGGGATGATCGAGGCGGACGTGCTGCGCGGTGGTCCTGAGCACGAGGCGCGTGAGGATCGGGACGATGCCGAGCCGCATGGCGGTGCGATTGCCGGGGTGCTTCGACAGGAGGCCGCGCCACAGCCCGCCGAGCTGCGACGGCAGCGCGAGCGGCATCAGCCGGCCGTCTTGCGCGACGTCCTCGTAGCGAAGCTGACCTGGCCAGGTGGTCGCGTGGTCGGCAGGAAACTCCGGCGCGTCGGGTACGGCGAACATCGCCTCGATTGAATCACGAGGTCGATCGCCAAACGTCGCTCATCGACGCTTGCGGCGGCGCAGGACGAGCGCGAGGACGCCCAGCGCGGCCCCGCCGAGCGCGCCCAGCGACGCCTTCTTCGAGCCGGGCTTCGGCGGTGGCGGCTTGGCGAACTGGCCGTTGCCGGGCGGTGGCGTCGTCGTCGCGCCGCTCGATTTCTTGAAGTTGATCTCCCACAGGTCGCGGCCGATCGACGTCGCGAGCGGGAACTTGCCGCGCGGCGCGAACGCGACCTTGCCGGTCGCGATGGTCTGCTGGGCGCTGCCGTCGGGCGGCCCACCCCACACGCCGCGTTGCGGGTTTCTGCACGCGATCGCCCCGGTCCACCAGTGGCGGATCGCGTAGCGCCCCTGGAAGAAGTTCTGCGGCGACGGCGTCGCGCCGTACTCGAGCCCGGCCGCCGTGCGGACCTCGCGCCCGCCGGTCACCGGCTTGGCCTCGCGGAACCGCAGGTCGTCCTTCATGTCGGCCTTGCCGTAGCGCGCGTGGAGCCGCGTCAGCACGAAGTTGCCCGCCGCGATGCGGCCCCCGACGACGTCGCCGCCGAGCGTCATCAGGTCGGGGTTCGACACGTCGGCGTCGGTGCACGGGTCGCAGTGGTAGTTGGGCACCGCCGTCCACGCGTACTCGGTGATCACCGCGCCGGGGTTCGCCTCGACGGTCCGGTCGAACAGCGCCGCGTAGAACTCGCCGAACCGGGACTTCACCGCGGGCGTGACGTCGAAGTTCGTCGGGATGAACGCGTTCTTGTAGTTCGCGACCTCGTAGCGCTTGTCGGCCGACACGACGTTGACCACGAGATCCTGGGTGCCCGACGAGTTCGCCATGCCGAGCCGGATCGGCAGCGCGAACTCCTCGCTTTCGTAGTGGAACCGGATCGGCGACAGCGCGGCGTGGCCGTCGACCATCGCGACCTTCTTGGGATCGACGCGGGCGACGAAGAACTTCGAGCCACCCTCGACGTACGGGCGGAGCAGCGCGGCCGCGCCGGTCGGGATCTGGTAGTGGTTCTGGCGGAGCCAGGTCTCGAGCCCGGTCGCCTCGGTCGCCGACAGGATGACGACGTTGTACTCGCCGACGTCGAACTTCGCCTCGACCTTCACCGTCGGTGGCTTCTGGCGCACGCCGTCGACTGACGTGGTCTGCGGTCGCCCGCCGCTGCGGGCGTACTCCATGTCGGGCGACGGCGCCGGGAGGGGTCGGGGACACGGGTCCTGCTCCCAGTACTCGACGAGCCGCGGCGACGACAGCGAATCGACGTGGTCGAACACGGCCTTGGGCAGCGTCTTGACGTCGGCCTGCTTGAGGACGACCGGCACCGGGATGACCATCGCGAAGTCGGCAAGCGGCCCCTTGTAGTCGTTCTGCATCGACAGCACGGTGCGCGTGCCCTCGCGCATCAGCACGACCTGGGTCGCGTCGGCGAACATCTTCTCGCTGCTGCCGCTCACGTAGAACCCGCAGAACGCGTCCGCGGGGACGGCGTGCGCGACGACGCCGGCGGCGACGAGGCCGGCCAGCTTGGTCAGGTGTTTCATCAGACACGGCAACGCACGCCGGGCCGGGTCCGATCTAATTATGTTGGGTGCGGATCCTTTTACCGCGACCGAATCCCGATCGATTTCGCCGGGTTGATGGCGATGCCTGTCCGGATCGATCGCCGACGGCGTGCGCGGCCTGATGATCACCGGCCGCATCGCCGACGATCGCCAATGACAGCCCGTTCTGCGAGTCTCGGCAAAGCATGAAGAAGCTGGAGGACGACCTGACCAGCCCGGAGGCAATGAACGCGCCGCTCGACGAGATCGAGCGGCTGCTGCGAACCCGCGGTCCCGAATCCGGTGCCGCCCTCGCGACCGAAGCTCAGGCTCGTTAAGCGATCGAGATTGCTTCCGTCGAGCGTCGCGGTGAAAGAGCCGCACCCAACTCCTTTGCGCAGCGCGACCATCGACTCGGATAGGCACACGGTCACCCACTGCTAATTCGAGTACGGCAACACCAGGACGCAGAGCAGGTGCGCGAACGCCTGCCCGGCGATCGTGACCGTGAGCTCGCCGGTGCTCGTGAAGTCCGTCTGCGCGGCCTCGCCAGGTCGGGATCCACGCGCGTCCTCCAGTCGCGCCGTGTCGTCAGCTCCGACGGCAGTTTGCCGCCGTCGACGTACTTGCGGGCCGTCTTGCGATCCATACCGGCCATCATCGCGGCATGGCCTATGTGTCCGTGTTTGCTCATCTCCTCCATCAGTTTCCTTACCTGGGCGTCGCTCGATGGTCGCAACTGGCCTGCCTCTCCACCTACGTGGAGAGCACGCCGCCGACCGCCGAGCCCGCCTCAGAAATGGGGCGATGTAATTGTCGCCGGCGGGGAGATGTAACTGTCGCTCAGCACCTGATTCGCGCTCGTGCCCCAGCTCGTGAGTCTACGGTGAGATGTCAAACCCTGGCATTCCGGGATCCGCTTGCACCCCGAAGCTGTTCAGCGCCATCGCGATCAGGACGTACTCCCCGACGGTGAACACGAAATCCATCAACTGCTGTGTGGTGAAGTGGCTCGCGAGTCCCTGCCACGTCGCATCGCCGACATGCGAATCGGAGTGCAACTCGTCCGTCGCCTTCAGCAACAGCCGCTCGGCTTCCGTCCATTCGTTCCCGCCGGGATCGGTGCCGGGATCGGTGGTGGTGATGCGCCGGATCTCGTCGTCGGTCAGCCCGAGCTTGCGCGCGATCAACACGTGCTGTCCCCATTCGTACTCGGCGCGGCACCGATAGGCGATGCGCAGGATGATCAGCTCGCGGTCGCGTCCGGAGAGGGTCGACTCGGCGAGGATGTACGAGCCAAACGTCATCCAACGTTGGGTCAGTGCCGGGTGGTTTGCCAGCGTCTTGAACAGGTTCAACGGTGGGAATCGCCCCATCGCTTCCTTCGCCGTGGCATCCCATTGTTCGGGTTCGAGGGGTGGGATGCGAGGTTCTGCAACGCGCATGTCAGGCTCCGTCGGTACGGGTCACGGGGCAGCGACTTCAAACAGCGGATAATAGCTGGCGATCTTGTTGTCGCGGTAGTCGGTGACGAGCGTGGGGATATCGTCCCAGCGATAGACCGGCGATCGATCCTCGGGCATCCAGCCATGGAGCTCCGCGAACGCGATGGCTGGCGCGGCCTCCGACGCGCGAACGTAGTGCGTGAAGACGTGGACATGTCGACTGAGGCATTCCACCGCTCGGTTGACCGGCGTGAGCATCCCCAGCTTCCACCCGGCGGTCGTGATGACGGCCTGGCGGGCGAGCGACTTGAGCGTCATGCGGTGGACGGGCGAGCCGATGAGATCGACGAAGATCGAGACGCCGCGTCCCGTGATCGCCTTGACCTCGCGGAGGAATTGCTTCTCGCCGGCCAGATACTGCTGACGATAGTCGTCCTCGGTCCCGAAGCGGCGCTCGTCGAAGTCGAGGATCCCGAGCTTGTGACGGTCGAGCGCCGTGATCCCTTTGGCCTGGATCGCCTCGACATGACTTCCCGTGATCATCGTCGCCGCACATCCCTGGAGGCGCGCGAGGCTGAGCTCTGCCAACGTGGTGCCTCCACCCCAGCCCCAGACGTGAGGAACCGGAAGATCCTGCTCGCTGAGCTGCAAGCGCAAGGCGCCGAGCGCGACGTGCCAGTTCGACCACGCGGTCAGGTATCGGAGGCTGAAGGCGGCCCACTGCCGCAACGAGAAGCGCGAGTTTTCGGGAAGCTTGTGCAACGTGCTCACGTGAAGCTTCGTGGTCTTCGCGAGGAAGCCGACGGTGTTCGGGGAGTCGTAGCCGTGCGCGCCCTTCATGTACCCGAACTCATCGGCATCGAACGTCCCCACGAACAAGCACACATCGCCCTCGCGCCTGGTCGTCACAGCCGAGCCAGTTCGCAGGACTCGCACCACGCCGCTGTTCCCGAGAACGACGCGAGGCTCGCCGCGGGCCCGGCAGATGTCGATCGGAGATCGATCCACCGCGTGGCTCATGTTGCCTTCCCAGCAGCCGTAGATCGGCTCGACCAAGACCTCGTTCTCGTCCAGATCCGCGAACGAAAACTTCTCGAGGACCAGCTCGCCAGCCGGTCGTGACGTGGGACGCTCACCCTTGCGTCCCATCGGTTTCGCCTCATCCAGAGGGCCCTCGCGAAGCACCCATGCCTCTGTATCAATCATGAACGGTCACGTCCCTTTTTTGTGTGATTGCCTGAAGGGGAAACATCGGGATTCGTCGTCGGTGATCGGTCAGGCCTCGGCGGCGTAGGTGGTGTCGAGCTTGGTCATGTCGAGGTAGGTGCGGTCACGCCAGATGCTCGTCGTCTGGAGGGCGACCGCGGTGATCAAGCGCAGGGCGCTCTCGCGATCCGGGAAGGCGCCGATGGCGCGTGTGCGGC
>JAPLLF010000449.1 GCA_026387715.1 Pseudomonadota bacterium | reverse complement strand
GGTCGTCGCCGCAGACGTTCCGGTCATCCGGCTCGCGAACCACCCGCCGGCGCCCGCGAGGATCACGAGCGACAGCACGCCGGCGACCAGCCAGCCCTTGCTCGACTTGACCATCGCGGTCGCCTGCCCACGGCCCACGCTCAGGCTCGAGTCTGGCGGTGGGGTGTACGGCGACGGCGTCGCGTAGCGATCGTTGCCGATCGGGATGCCGAGCTGCGAGTTGCGCGCCGCCCCGAGGATCCGCGTGGCCCGCACCGCGGCCTGCATGCCCACGGTCGGATCCGAGGCGAACGGCGCGAGGGAGCGGGCGAGCTCGCCGGCGTCCTGGAAGCGCGCCGCGGGCGCCTTCTCGAGGCAGCGGTAGATGATCTCGGCGAGCCCGAGCGGCAACGCGATCTGCATCGGCGACGGCGCCTCGCCGTCGACCTGGAGGATCAGCTCGGCGTAGGACTCGCCCTGGAACGGTGGCCGTCCGGTGAGTAGCTGGTACATCACGACCCCGAGCGACCAGATGTCGCTGCGTGGATCGGCGGCCTTGCCGCTCCTCATCTGCTCGGGCGCCATGTACGTCGGCGTGCCGATCACGGTCTGCGTGCCGGTCAGATCGTCGTAGCCGACCGGGGCCTTCGAGATCCCGAAGTCGAGGATCTTGAGCAGCATCGAGCCGTCGGGTCGCTGCGTCAGGAAGAAGTTCGACGGCTTGATGTCGCGGTGGATGATGCTGTTGGCGTGGGCCTCGGAGATGCCCTCGCACGCCTGCAGGAGCAGATCCACGACGACCGCCGGCGACTGGGGGCCGTGGTGCCGCAGGATCTGGTTGAGGTCGTTGCCGTCGAGGTACTCCATGACCATGAACGGCGTGCCGTCGTCGAACGTCCCGACGTCCTGCACGCGCGCGACGTGCTCGCTGCGCAGCCGGACGGTCGCCTGCGCCTCGCGCAGAAACCGCTGGACGGTCGACTCGTTCGCGACCATCTCGGGCAGGAGCACCTTGATCGCGACCGGCTGCTGGAGGAACAGGTGGGTCGCGCGCACCACGCGAGCCATCCCACCGATGCCGAGCTGGTGGTCGACCCGGTACTTTCCGAGCAAGACCGTCCCGGGTGTCAGATCCACCGCGTCATCGTAGCAGCCCGGAGGCGGTGGTGCTCACTTCACCCGTGGCGTCAAATGTAGGTGAGCCAGTGGTCGTGCTTCGTGTCGCTGCCCTTGACCACCGCGAAGTACGCTTCCTGGAGTCGGCGCGTCACCGGACCCGCCTCCCCACGCCCCAGGCGGCGATGGTCGATCTCGCGCACCGGGGTGATCTCCGCGGCCGTGCCGGTGAGGAACACCTCGTCGGCGATGTAGAGCTCGTCGCGCGCGATCGGCTCCTCGCGCACGTCGACACCTTGCTCGCGGAGGAGCTGGATCGTCGTGTCGCGCGTGATGCCAGCGAGGATCGCGCTGGAGGTCGACGGCGTCCGCACGACGCCGTTCTTGACCACGAAGATGTTCTCGCCCGAGCCCTCGGCGACATAGCCCTGCGGGTCGAGCATCAGCGCCTCCTCGAAGCCGCTCTTGATCGCCATGCGCTTGGCGAGCACCGACGTGACGTACTGGCCGCAGATCTTGCCCTTGTTCATCACCGCGTTGCCGTTCGCGCGCGTGAACCCGGAGATCATGCACTTGATCCCCTTCTTCAAGCCGTCATCGCCGAGGTAGGCGCCCCACTCGTAGCAGGCGACCATGGTGCGCACCGGCGGCTCGAGCGAGCCGAGCCCGAGGGCGCCGTAGCCGAGATAGACGAGCGGACGCAGATACGCGGCCGGCATCTTGTTCGCCTTCACGACCTCCGCGCAGGCAGCCATGAGCTGGTCGCGCGTGTAGGGGACGTCCATCGTGCAGATCACGCAGGAATCGAGGAGCCGCTCGATGTGCTCGCGGAGGCGGAAGATCGCGGTACGCCCATCGGCGCGTTGATACGCGCGGATGCCTTCGAACGCGCCGACGCCGTAGTGCATCGTGTGCGCGAGGAGGTGATCCGTCGCGCTGTCCCACGGGATCAGCTGCCCGTCCATCCAGATCGAGTCGAGCTTCTTGATGCCCATATAGCTGCTTCGTACCAATGCACGTCGACGATCACAAGGGACACGACCCATGCGGATCTCCCCGCACAGCGTGACGCAGTGCGGCTGCGTACTCCGCTACACACCGAGCAGCCGTCGATAAGCGCCGCGAATCTCGGTCTGCCAGCGTCCGACGTGGTGTGCGAGCGTGGCGCCGTCGGGAAATCCCGAACGCCGCGCGAGCTTGTCGAGCTCGTCGCGGGCCTCGGGGAGCCGATGCACGGGCTGATCGTTGACCACGCGCAAGCGCTGCTCGATCCGACGAAGAAACCGATAGCCCTCGTCGAGCAACTCGAGCTCCGCGGCCGGCGCGACGCCGCACTGCGCCGCCGCGCGCAGCGCCGCCTGGGTCGAGGTCGTGCGCAGCGATGGATGATCGTGGCCATGGACGAGCTGGAGGTACTGCGCGACGAACTCGACGTCCATCACGCCACCGGCGCTGATCTTGATGTCACCGAATCGCGTTCGTCCCACGAGCTCGCGCTCGATCTTCTCGCGCATCGACGTGATCGCCTCGGCGATCGCGCGCGGCCCACCCAGCGCCTCGGGCGGCTCGCCGTAGACCGTCTGGGCGGCGAGCTGGCGGACCTGTTCACCCAGCGCCGCGTCCCCGGCGACCGGCCGGAGCTTGATCAGCGCCTGGCGCTCCCACAGCCGCGCGTCCTCGGTGTGGTACCTCCGCCAGCCCGCCAGCGACGACACGAGCAGGCCCTGCGAGCCCGACGGGCGCAGGCGGGTGTCGACCTCGTAGAGCCGCCCGCGCGGCGTGCGCTGGCGGAGCGCGCCGAGCAGGCGCTGCGCGAGGCGCGCGTACCATTCGATCATCCCGGCTTCGCCGCCGATCATCCCGGCTTCGCCGCCGATCATCCCGGCTTCGCCGCCGATCATCCCGGCTTCGCCGCCGATCATCCCAACATCGCCGACGTCGGCGTGCACGAACACGACGTCGAGATCGCTGGCGTAGCCGAGCTCGCCGCCGCCGAGCTTGCCGAGGCCGAGCACCGCGATCCGCGGAGGCAGGGGAGGTGGATGGCGCGCCGCGAGCTGATCCTCGACGAGCGCGAGCGCCTGTCGCAGGCACGCCTCGGCGATCGCCGTCAGCTCGGTGCACACGCCCTGCTCGTCGAGCGCCCCGGCGAAGTCCGCGAGGCCGACGCGCAGCACGTGCCCGTTCTTGACCTCCGCGATCGCGCTCCACACCTCCTCGTGATCCGCGCGATCGGCCGTGGCGATCCGGCGGGCGAGGTCGCCGGCGATCTGCGCCATCGACCGCGCCGGCGGCGCCTGGCCGACCTGCACGAGCAGATCGATCAGCTCGGGCGTGTCGACGAGGGTGCGCCCGAGGTACACGCTCGCGCCGAAGATCGACGCCACCAGCCGCACGAGCGCGGGGCTCTCGTCGAACAGCCGCCACATCGACCACGCCTGGCCGCGCTTCGCGATCAGATCGCCCAGCGCCCGCAGCGCCTGATCCGGATCGGGTGAGCGCGCGATGTGCGCGAACAGCGCGGCGCCGATCCGCGTCATCCGCCGATCGGCGGCGGGCGACAGCGGCGAGCCCGGGCGTCGCGCGCGCGCGAGCTCGGCCTGCGCGGCGGCGACGTCCACGAACCCGAGGGCGGCGAGCGCCGCGGCCTCGGCGTCGGCCGGCAGCTCGCCACGCAGGAGCGCGCGGAGCTCGGACGCGTCGTCGGCGGCCTCCGCGGTGCCGAGCGTGGCGAACAGCCGCGACACCGCCGAGGTGTGGCGCTCGAGCTCGACGACGAAGCTCACGCCGGCGCGCGACGCCGTGTAGCCCAGCCGCCGCGCGAACACGAGGCGTCGATGATCGTCCTCGGGGATCGTCTGCGTCTGCAGGCCGCCGTCGAGCTGCAACACGTGCTCGGCGTGGCGCAGCCAGCGATACGCCTCCGACAGCGTGCGGTGCTCGAGATCGGTGACGAGCCCGGCGAACACCAGGCCGTCGAGCGCGGCGAGCGTGCCGCGCTTGCGCAGGTCGGGGCGCTTGCCGGCGTGGATCAGCTGCAGCGCCTGGACGAAGAACTCGATCTCGCGGATCCCGCCTTCGCCGTTCTTGAGGTCGAAGCCGGCGGGCTCGTCGGCGCCCTTGCGCGACGGGCGGACGAGCTCGCGCTTGATGCGGCGATTGAGGTCGCGGACGTCGTCGATGATCGTCGGAGGCGTCGAGCGCGGAAACACGAACGGCTGCAGCATCGCGATGCACGCGTCGCCGAGCGCGCGGTCGCCCGCGCACGTGCGCGCCTTGATCCAGGCCTGGCGCTCCCACGGCCGGCCGAACGTCTCGTAGTAGCGCTCGACCTGCGCCAGCGAGTTCGCGATCGCGCCCTTGCTGCCCTCGGGCCGCAGGCGAAGATCGACGCGAAACACGACGTCGTCCTCGGTGACCTGGGAGAGCGCGCCGGTGATCTGCGTCGCGAGCTTGGCGAAGTACTCGTGGAGGGACAGCGTCGAGGTCGCGCCGGCGTCGCGGCCCTGATCCGACGAGTAGACGTAGATCACGTCGACGTCGGAGGCGAAGTTGAGCTCCTCGCCGCCGAGCTTGCCCATCCCGATCACCGCGAGGTGGGCTGGCCGGGTCACGCCGTCGTCGTCGACGTACGTCGGATCGCCGTAGCGCGCGCGCAGCTCGCGATCGCAGAACGCGATCGCGGCATCGAAGCAGGCATCGGCGAGGCGCGCGAGCTCGCGGCCGACCTCGAAGTCGAGCCCGAGCTCGAGCTCGCGGGCGCCGAGCCGCACGAGCTCGTCCGCGCGCACCGAGCGGAGCGCCCAACGCAGACCGTCGGCCGAGGTCACCCCGTGGGTCCGGTGCGCGACCTCGCGGATCAGGACGCTCGCGGGCTTCTCGCGTCGCAGGTATGGGTCAGCGGCGACCCTGGCCAATCGGGCAGGATCCCGGGTGAGCAGGGTCGCGAGGTAGGGGGCATCCTGACAGGCCAGGGTCGCGATCCGGCGCTCCGCGTCGCTGGCGTGGCTCAGATCGAGGCCGACGTGCCCGGCGGCCTCGAACAGCCGTTCGGCGCGCCGGAGCGCGTCTCGCTCGTCGGGTGCGCCGGTCGCGAGGTCATTCGCCCTCAGCACGGGGGCAACATACCTTGACAGTCACCCGTGGCCGAATTACCCAAGGCGTTGATTCCCCAATCCTATGCGCGATCTATACGAAGTCCTCGGTGTCGAGCGCGCCGCCAGCCCTGGTGACCTGAAGAAGGCCTACTACCGGCTCGCGAAGCAGTACCACCCCGATCACAATCCCAACGACAAGGCAGCCGAGGACAAGTTCAAGGAGGCGTCGAGCGCCTACCAGGTGCTGTCCGACGAGGAGCAACGCGCACGATACGATCGCTTCGGGTTCGACGGCATCCGCGGACCCGCGGGTGGCGGCGGTGGCGGCGGTGGCTTCTCCAACGTCGAGGACGTGTTCTCGGCGTTCGGCGATCTGTTCGGTGACTTCTTCGGTGGTCGGTCGTCGGGGCGGCGCCAGCCGCGCGGGGCGGATCTGCGCGTCGATCTCGAGCTCACGTTCGCCGAGGCGGTCTGGGGCGTCACGCGGGACGTTCAGGTCTCGCGCGATATCGTGTGCGGGACGTGCAGCGGCAGCGGGGCCGCGGTGGGGAGCAAGGCGGAGACGTGCAAGACCTGCCAGGGCAAGGGCCAGGTCGTGCACGCCCAGGGCTTCTTCATGGTCCAGACGACGTGTCCGGGCTGTCGCGGCGCGGGCAAGACGATCAAGGACCCGTGCGCCGACTGTTGTGGGCGCGGCGCGAAGCCGGAGACCTCGACGCTGTCGGTGACGGTCCCGGCGGGGGTCGACGACGGCCAGACCCTCCGGCTCGCGGGCAAGGGCGAGGCGATCGCGAACGGGCAGGCGGGACACCTCTACGTCGTGCTGCACGTGCAGGGCGACGAGCGGTTCAAGCGTGACGGCGCTGATGTCGTCACCGAGATCGCGATCCCGTTCCACAAGGCGGCGCTCGGCGGCGAGATCGAGATCCACACGCTCGACGGCACCGGCACGACCACGCTCGACATCAAGGCGGGGATCCAGCCAGGCGATCACGTCGTGCGACGTGGCCACGGGATCCCGCGCGTGAACGAGTCCGGTCGCGGGGATCAGCTCATCCTGTTCCGCGTCGAGATCCCCAAGAAGCTCACCTCCAAGCAGGAGGAGCTCATGCGGCAGCTCGCCGACGAGCTCGATCCGCACCCCAAGGGGAAAGACGGCAAGGACGAGAAGCGCGGCTTGTTCGGTCGCAAGAAGTAGGCGAAGCCTACGAGGCCGGCTTTCGCCGGTTTTGGTGAGCGAAGCGAACAAGTGAGCGAAGCGAACAAGTAGGCGAAGCCTACGAGCGCTACTCGAACTACTCGAACGGTTCGTACAGCGAGACGCGCAGCAACGCCGAGGCATGCGTGCCCGTGCGCGAGACGTGCAACACGACGTCGCGGATCTCGCCGGCGTCGAGCGACCACTCGAGATCGTGGCTCGTGTGCGTGCCGACCTGGACGTCCCAGCCCTCGCGGAGCGGCACGTTGTCGAGATCGACGAGCGTGGACGTGATCCCGGGCGCGTCGATCGAGAGCTGGAAGTGGGCCTGCACGATGTTGCGGCTGGCGTCGAGCTGCATGCAGATGTCGGTCGAACCGAGGTCGACGTCGAACTCGGTCGGCGCCGTGGGCTGCGAGCCATCGAGCACGAGGCTCGAGCTGCACAGCGTGCCCTGCTCGGGAGGCAGATCGAGCTTCGCGCAGCCGGTGGCGACGGCCACGACCGCGAATCCCATTGCCAGACCACGCATGGCGATAATTATACCCTACTTCTTCGTTCGAACCGGAACGTACAGGCGGATCTCGACCCGGCGGTTGGCCGAGCGGCCGCGCGCGGTGTCGTTATCCGACACCGGCTCCTCGGCGCCCTTGGCGTCGAGCTCGATGCGGCCCGCCGGGATCCCGAGCTGGGACAGCGCCTGGCGGACGGCCTCCGCGCGCGCCCGCGACAGGTCGGCGGCGAGGGCCGTGAGGTCCGCGGTGGGCTCGGTCGCGAACTGCGCGGCCTCCTTGCTGTCGGCGTGCCCGATGAGCACGACGCGGATCGACGGATGCGCCTGCATGATCTTGGCGATCTTGGTCAGGTTCGGGGTCGCCGCATCCTTGACGACGGTCTCGCCCTCCGCGTAGAGCAGGCCCTCGACGGTGCCGCGCAGCGAGTCGACGTCGGGGGGGATGGTGTCCGGGCAGCCGTCGTCGTCCTCGAAGCCGTTGTACGTCTCGTTGACGTTCGCGCACTTGTCGGCGATGTCGAGCACGCCGTCGAGATCGTTGTCGATGTCGGGGCAGCCGTCCCGATCCTCGAAGCCGTCCTGATCTTCGGGGCGATCGGGACACTTGTCCTCGCCGTTGGGGACGCCGTCGCCGTCTTGATCCTGCGCGGTGATCGCGATCTCGTGCACGATCGGCCGCGGCTTCTTGCCGAGGGCGACCTCGAGGCCGAACCCGAAGTCGGCCTCGACGGTCACGCGGTTGGAGTTGCCGGGCGAGAAGCCGATGCGACCGTCGACGCGGATCACGAAGCCCTTGCCGGTGTCGAGGCGCACGCCGCCGCCGACGTAACCCTCGCCGACGATCGAGGTGTCGAACGTCTTCTGCGCCGACGACAGCGAGATCGGCGAGCCGCCGCCGACCACGAGGAACGGCATCACGCGGCGCCCCGGGAGCAGCTCGAGCCGGAGGTGGAGGCGTGGTTCGAGCCAGAACACGCCGGCGGAGGCCGCGCCGCCGACGGCGTTGGTCTTGGTGGGCGACAGCGCGAGCTCGAGCTCGGGGATCAGCCAGGGAAAGAACGGGCGGGCGCCGCGGATGCCGAACTCGATCGAGTTGTCGAGGGTCGGGTGCGCGGGGGCATCGGGGATGAACCCGAGCTTCGAGTCACCACTGAACACGCGCGGACCGAACCACAGCCCGACCTGCGACGCGTCGGCGAGGGCCGTGGATGCCGACAGCAGCACGGCCGCGATGATCCATCCGCGCATTCACCGTCAGTACTAACACGGCTAGAAGCTGTTCTTCCACTCGCGGATCGCGGCGAACACGGCCACCGGATCACGCCCGGCGCCACGCCCCACGGCGGCCTCGATCACCTCGGGCTCCGTCGCCCGCAGGAACGGATTCGTCGCGCGCGCGAGGCCGATCGTCGACGGTGTCGACGGCCCGGTCGACGCGGATCCCGTCGCCGCGCGCTGCGCGATCGCGAGGTTGCCCGGCTCGACGGCCGCCGCGAACCGGAGGTTGCTCGCGGTGTACTCGTGGCCGAAGTAGACGCGCGTCTCCGGGGCGAGTCCGCCGAGGCGCTCGAGCGAGGCGTGCATCATCGCCGCGTCGCCCTCGAACACGCGCCCGCAGCCGCCGCCGAACAGGGTGTCGCCGGTGAACATGCTGCCCTCGCCGAACAGGCTCGTCGCGCCGAGCGTGTGGCCGGGGTTGTGGATCGCGATGAAGTGGAGCCCGTCGAGCGTGACCGCGTCGCCGTCGACGATGGTGTGGGTGACGTGAGCGACCTTGGCCGCGTCGACGGCGCCGATCACGACGGCGAGCGCGGGGTGTGCGGCGACCAGCTCAGGGACACCCCCGACGTGATCGTGGTGGTGGTGGGTGAGCCAGATCGCGGCGAGCGTGACGCCCTCGC
>JAPLLF010000289.1 GCA_026387715.1 Pseudomonadota bacterium | reverse complement strand
CGCGGATCCGCCTCTACGATCGCGCGACGAAGGCCGAGCTCGCGGAGGTCGAGGCGCTGCTCGCGCCTGGTGGTGCCGTCGAGACCTCGACCTGAGCAGCTACCGGCGCCGACCGTTGCCGTCGGAGTGCGCGTGCGACGGCGACTCGCCGTGCGACGGCGGATCCGACCGCGACGGCGCGTCGTCGCGATGCGACGGCGGATCGTAGCTGCGCGGCGCGCTCGGGCGCGACGGAGGATCGTACGTGCGGATCGGCATCGCCGGCGGCTGCGGGCGATCGGCCGGGGGATTCCAGCGCGGGATCGGCTGTGGTCGACCGGGGTGGACGTCCGGCGATCGGACATCGGGCTGGTGAGGTCGCACGACGCGCTGGATCTGAACGTCCGGATTCCGGACGTCCGGGGCGCGCAGGGCCGGCGGTCGATACGCGGGTCTCCACGCCGGCTGGTACGTGCCGCCACGCCCGACGTCCGACGGGCGGACGACGGTGTCCGGAGCACGGACGATCGGCGCTGGCGTGCGGTGATCGCGGATCGTGCCGCCGAACCCGCCGAAGCCGCCGAACCGGCTCCCCATCACGACCGAGATCCGCACCGGCGACTCCCCCTTGATCGCGGGCTTGCCGGGGTGGGTGCCCGCGAGCGCGGCGGCGAGGTCGCGCGAGACGTGCGCGCGGATGTTGTGCTTGCCGAGGTCGCCAGGCGGCACGAACGTCCAGTGGACGTCGCGCGACGGCCCATGCCGGTGATCGCGGATCGTGGGGCCGGTCGGACGGCCATGCCCTGGTCGGTGATCGCGGATCGGCTGGGTCGGGCGCCAGCCGACGTAGTCACTTCCCGAGCGCCAGTCGACCCAGCCCGGGCTCCAGACATCGTCCGGGACCCACGCCCAGTAGCTGTCGTCGAACCAGTCCCACTGGCCGTAGTGGAACGGCAACCAGCCCCAGTCCCAGTCGCACGCGAAGGTCCACCCCGCGTCCGTCCACACCCAGCTGCCGCAGGTCTCGTAGGGTGTGAAATTCGCGCCCACTGCCGTGGCGTCAGGACGCCACACCCGGCCGTACTCGGGGTCCTCGAACCAGGTGCCGAAGCCATCGAGCGCCGCGTCGATCTCGGCGTCGCTCGCGGTCGCCATCGGATCGAGCGGCGCGGTCTCACAACCCTCCGTGGTCGTCGGGGCTGTCGGGTCCGTCGGGTCCGTCGGGTCCGTCGCCGGGTCCTCGCAACCCGCTGGCGCCGTCGACGAAGGCGCGCCCTCACGCTCCGGGTCTGGGACGTAGCCCGTGCCGGGATCGGGCTCGCCTCCGGGGGTGCCCGCGACCTCGATCGGCTCGAACTGAGGCCCGCTGGGCATGGTGGCGGGCGGCGTCGCCGCGACACAGCCCGACAGGAGCCCCACCGCCACGACGAACGCCTTGCGCATGTGCTGACGTACGAGCAGGTTGCGTGCCGTCGGTGGGCCGGGCCTCTTCACGATCGTGAATTTGCGCCGTGCAGGAACATTCGCTCCGTGGTGACGGTTGGTGTGGCCGCCCACGGCTTGACTTCCCACCGTCATCGCAATAACAAGTCCAGCGATTCCGCAACCCTGCGCGCTCCGCTGGCGAGGAAACATGATTCGAGCAACCAATCTCTCGAAGTACTACGGTGGCAAACGTGCCCTGGGCCCGGTCTCGTTCGAGATCGCCGACGGGGAGACCGTCGGGTTTCTCGGCCTCAACGGTGCCGGCAAGACCACCGCGCTGCGCATCCTGGCCTGCGATCTGCGCCCCTCGGGCGGCTCGATCGAGATCGGCGGCGTCGACGGCGTCGCCGAGCCCCACGAGGTCCGCAAGAAGATCGGCTTCCTGCCCGAGAACCCGCCGCTCTACCAGGACATGGTGGTGTCCGATTACCTCAAGTTCGCCGGCGAGCTCCGCGGGATGACCCGCGAGGAGCTCAAGAAGCGGCTGACCGAGGTCCTCGAGATCACCGATCTCACCGACGTGGCGTCCGACATCATCCACACGCTGTCGCATGGCTACCGTCAGCGCGTCGGCCTCGCCCAGGCGATCATCCACAACCCGAAGTTCCTCATCCTCGACGAGCCGACCCGCGGGCTCGACCCGGTGCAGATCGTCGAGATGCGCAACCTCATCCACGATCTCAAGCAGAGCCACACGGTGCTGATCTCGAGCCACATCCTCACCGAGATCAGCCAGACCTGCGATCGGCTGCTCATCCTGGGCAAGGGCAAGCTGCTCGGGACCGGCAGCGAGCACGAGCTCGCGACCAAGGAAGGCGAGATTCGCCAGATCACGGTCACCATCCGCGGCGGCAGCGGCAGCGACGCCGACTTCCGGCCGACCGCGCGCACGCTGCTCGAGGCCGTCGACGGGGTGAGCTCGGTCGCCGATCCGTACGACTACGGCGGTGGCACCACCTTCGTGCTGTCGACCAAGCGCGACTGCCGCGCGGAGGTGTCGCGTGCGGTGGTCGAGGGCAAGCTCGATCTCATCAAGCTCGACTACGCGCGGAGCGAGCTCGAGAACACGTTCATCCGCCTGGTCGGAGGAGTCGATGCGAGCAACTAGAATCATTCTTCGTCGCGAGCTCGGCGCGTACCTGCGGTCACCGTTCGCCTGGGTGATCGCGTTCGTGCTGCTGCTGATCGACGGCATCCTGTTCCAGTCGCAGGCGCTCGCGGGCGAGCAGCTGTCCGCGATCGTCCTCGAGAAGTTCTTCTGGACGTCGAGCGGGATCGCGATGGCCGCGGGCCTCCTCCTGTCGTTCCGGCTGATCTCCGAGGAGCGGCAGAACCACTCGCTGGTCCTGCTCAACACGTCACCCGTGCGCGACGCCGAGATCGTCGTCGGCAAGTTCCTCGCCGCGTTCGTGTTCCTCGGCGTCCTGTTGGTGCTGTCGCTCTACATGCCGCTGCTCATCAAGGTGAACGGCAAGATCTCCGGTGCGCAGATCATCGTCGGCTACCTCGGCCTCCTGCTGATCGGGTCGGCCGCGCTCGCGATCGGCATGTTCGCCAGCGCGCTCGCCAAGAACCAGCTGGTCGCCGGCGTCGCGGCCACCGCGATGCTGTTCTTGATGGTGCTGCTGTTCCCGTTCGCCAAGAAGCTCGGGGATCCCGTCCGTCCCATCCTCCAGGATCTCGATCTCTGGTGGGTCCACTTTCAGTCCGGGTTCATGCGCGGCGTGTTGAACCTCAAGGACATCGTCTACTACGTGGCCGTCACGTACTTCTTCTTGCTCCTCTCGGTGAAAGCGCTGGAGGCGAAGCGATGGCAATGACCAGAGAACGTACGGCGACGCCCTGGTGGACGTCGCTCATCCTCGGCATCGGGCTCCTGTTCTACTTCATCGGGGAGCGCCTCGGCGGCGAGAGCGAGTCGCTGCACGACTTCCTGGCTGGCCTCGGGCTCGGCCTCGTCGCGATGGTGGTCGCCACGCGCGCCTACGCGGTGATGCGCACGACCGGCGCGCGGCGCCGCGTCGAGCGCACGCTGCTCGTCGCGCACCTCGGCACCGTGCTCGCGATCGTCATCTACTACGCGAACAAGTGGACGACCTTCGCCAAGGACTCGCACGCTCCGGGCGTGCTCATGGTGGTGTTCGCGCTGCTGGTCGTCGTGTCGATCGTGCCGGTGATCGTCGTCGAGCTCTCGCTCGGGCCGAGCATGCGCGGCAGCTTCGACCTGTCGCGCAGCGCCGACGACGACGTCGACGTCGAGTTCCGCCGCGTCAAGGAGATGGCGTGGAACGGGCTGTCGATCGCGTTCGCGCTCGGCTTCCTGATGGTGACCTGCAAGGTGGCCAGCGATCGCAACATCCAGAGCGACGTCAGCTACTTCAAGACGTCGTCGGTCGGCGAGTCGACCCAGAACATCATCGACAACAGCGGCGAGCCGATCCGCGTCCTGCTGTTCTTCCCGCCCGTCAACGAGGTGAAGGCCCAGGTCCGCACGTACTTCGACAGCATCGCCGGCGGCGCCGGCAAGATCATCGTCGAGGAGCACGATCGCGAGCTCGAGGCCGGGCTCTCGGTCCAGTACAAGGTCCAGAAGGACGGGGCGATCGTCCTGGTGCGCGGCACCGGTGACAAGGAGAAGTCGCAGACCATCGAGATCGACACCGACATCGACAAGGCGCGCAAGAGCTCGGGCAAGCTGCGCAACCTCGACAAGGAAGTGAACGCGAACCTGCGCAAGCTGCTCCGCGACAAGCGCAAGGCGTACCTCGTCAGCGGCCACGGCGAGCTCACGAGCCCCGAGTCGATGACGCCGGAGAACAAGGCGCGGTTCGCCGATCGCAAGACGCTCGCCTTCAAGAAGGTGATCGGCGACGCGAACTACGAGACCAAGGACCTCGGCCTCATCGACCTCGCGGTCGGCGTGCCCGACGACGCGACGATCGTCCTGTTGATGGCGCCCACGACCCCGCTGCTCGCGCCCGAGTGGGACGCGCTGACCCGCTACCTCGATCGCGGCGGCCGCCTGATGATCGTGCTCGATCCGACGGCGGTGCCATCGATGGGGCCGCTCGAGGGTCGCCTCGGCCTCCGCTACAACCCGGCGACGCTGACCGACGACCGCCTGCACGTGCAGATGTACGGCAACCTCCGCGATCGCCACCTGCCGGTCACCAACCAGTTCTCGTCGCACGCGTCGACCACCGGCCTGTCGCGCACGATCGACAAGGGCCTCTTGATGATCGACTCGGGCACGCTCGAGGACGTGCCGTTCACCGTCAAGGGCGAGCAGCCCAAGAAGACGATCACGGTGCGCTCGGTCGAGAGCTCGTACCTCGACTTCAACGACGACTTCGCCTTCAGCGAGGGTGGCCTCAAGCCCGAGAAGAAGCAGCGCTACAACCTCGCGGCCGCGGTCGAGGGGCCCAAGGTCGCCGGCAAGGACGGCTTCCGCGCGCTCGTGTTCTCGGACGTCGACTGGTTCTCGGACTTCAAGATCCCCGACCCGCGCGGGATCAGCGCGACGTTGATCTCGGGGCCGATGCTGCGCGACGCGCTCGACTGGCTCGGCGGCGAAGAGGTGTTCGCCGGCGACACGGCCTCGGAAGACGACAAGCCCATCCAGCACACCAAGGGCCAGGATGCGGTGTGGTTCACGATCACGATCATCGGCATGCCGCTGGTCGTGTTGACCCTCGGCCTGTTCGGGACCTGGTTCCGCCGGCGGCGACCCGCGGCGAAGACGGAGGTGAAGTCATGAGAGGCGCGGTGATCCACGGGATCCTGCTCGCGGTGATGCTCGTCTACGGCTATCGCACGTGGACGCGCGACAACACCGCCGAGCCCAACACGGGATCGGTCGTGCTCTGGGACCGGAGCGCGAGCGATCTGGTCTCCATCGAGTACACGACCGACAAGAAGGTCGTGAAGATCGAGCGCCGCGGTGACGGGGCGAACGGCTACTTCTGGGGGACCGACACGACGATCGAGAAGAAGATCGTGAAGGCACCGGAGCCGAAGAAGCCGGAGCCCACGGCGGGCTCGGGCTCGGCAGCGGGCTCGGGCTCGGCGGTCGTCGCCGCGGGTTCGGGTTCGGGTTCG
>JAPLLF010000569.1 GCA_026387715.1 Pseudomonadota bacterium | reverse complement strand
CCCAGCGCGCGCGCCGCGAGGTAGCTCACGGTGACCTCGGACAGCACGAAGTCCTCCCAGCAGCGGAGGCGGACGCCGTCGCCGAACCAGCCGTGCGCGGCCTCGTGGGCCTGGGTCTCCTCGTCGGCCATCGCGTCCTTCGCGACGTGCCAGAACGGGTGGTGCTCCATGCCGCCGTAGAGGCCCTCGCCCCACACGACGGACACGGCGCCGACGTGCTGGCCGAACGAATACGGCCCGATGGTCTGCTCGTACCAGTCGAACACGCCGACGAGGTGCTTGGTGCCCGCGCGCGCCGCGGTCTCGCCGTTGGGCAGCCACGAGGTCGACACCTCGGTGCCGTCGGTGGTCGTGCCGAGCGACGCGTGGCCGTACTTGCCGACCGCCCACGCGAGCATGTACGGCGGCGCGTCGGCGTCGATCGTCGCCGGGAAGATCGCGGTCTTGCCGGCGGGGATGCCCTCGAGGTCGAGCGAGAACCGCGTGCCGTCGGCCGGCTGGCTGTGGCACGGAAACAGGTTGCCGCAGAAGTACGGCCAGACAACCGTCGAGCCGCCCGGCAGGAGGCCGTCGGCATGGTCGTGCGCAGCGAAGCTGTAGTCGACGACGAGCGCCCCGCGCACCTTCGAGACCAGCAGCTTGCCGCCGACGATCTTGTAGTGGCGGTTGCCGCGGTCGTCGTGGACCGCGCTGATCGTCAGCCCGCCGACCTCGAGCGCGACGTTGCCGTTCTTCTCGAGATCGATGGTGGCGACCGCGGTCAGCGCGGTGGCGTCGACCGCGAGGTGGGTCGCGGCCACGTTCGACGTGGTCTGGCCGTCGGCCTTGTCGTCCGCGGCCCAGCTGTAGTCGTCGTCCTCGTCGTCCGCGGCGTCGAGCCCGCACGCCGAGACCGTGGTGACAGCGAGGAGCGACCACGGGAGGAGCCAGCGGGCGTGCATAGCTGGGGGATACAGCAAGCGGCGGGCCGCGCTAACCCGATGGATCTGCTACCGGCTACTCGAGTAGCCGGCAGGTCTTACTTGCCCGGCTGCGAGGTGAACGCCGGGTGGTCCGGCGCGATGCCCATCGCGGAGTAGCCCTTGTCGACGTAGACCGTCGCGCCCGTGATCCCGCTCGCGAGCGGGCTGCACAGGAACGCCGCGGTCGAGCCGACCTCCTCCGCGGTGAGCTCCGAGCGCAGCGGCGCGTTCGCGCGCGTGAACGCGATCATCTGGTCGATGAAGCCGATCGCGCTCGCCGCGCGCGACGCGAACGGGCCCGCCGAGATCGTGTTGACCCGATGGTTCCACGCGCGTCCCGCTTCCCAGGCGAGCAGGCGGGTGTCGCTCTCGAGCGCGGCCTTGGCCGACGACATGCCACCGCCGTAGCCCGGCACCGCGCGCTCCGACGCCATGTAGGTCAGCGACATGAACGCGCCGCCCGCGTTCATCAGCGGACCGAAGTGCTTCACCGTCGACACCATCGAGTACGCCGACGCCGACACCGCGGACAGGTAGCCCTTGCGCGAGGTCTCGAGCAGCGGCTTCTTGACCTCGCTGCCGTTGGCGAGCGAGTGGACGACGATGTCGACGCCGCCGTCGGCCGCGACCAGCCTGGCGAGCCCGGAGATCGAGAAGTCGCCCAGATCCCGGTAGCGCCGGCTCTCGCGGAGCTCCGTCGGGGCGTCCTCGAGCTGGTCGTACTCGGCGTCGAGCGGGTAGATCTTGGCGAACGTCAGCTTGCTGCCGTCCTGCATCTTCGACGACGCGTCGAACTTGCCGCGCTCGAGCATGGTCTTGAAGATCGTGAGCGCGGGCGGCCAGCACGCGACCGAGACCGTCGCGCCGGCCTCGGCGAGGGACTTGGCGATGGCCCACCCGAAGCCGCCGTCGTCGGCGACACTGAGCTCGCCTTCGGTGCCGCCGGG
>JAPLLF010000329.1 GCA_026387715.1 Pseudomonadota bacterium | reverse complement strand
CTGGGGTCAACCTCTACGTTGGCCGTTCAAAGCGTCAAGGCGGGGGTCGACGTCAAACGCGTCAAGCTCAACGTCAACCAGCTCAACGTCAACCATCCGTGTTCCTCCCTTCCCAACCCTTTGAACTACAGTTCTTGAGCGCGCAGATCCGCGATGACCTTGGCGAAGCTCTCGACGTCGCCGGACGCCTCATCGACCACGCTCTCATCGATCATCTTCAGTAGCTGTTCGCGATCGGCGTCGCTCAGGCCGTCGTCGTCGATGACGACGACCGAGACGACCTTGCCGTCCGGTAGCTCCGTCGGCTCGTCGAGGGTGAGCCGACCGTTGACAACGCGTGCCTTGAGCGCATGCATGGATCAACGATACCTCGCTTCTTGCTGGACGTGATCAGCGCGCGATCGTCGCCCACAGCTCCTGCAGGCGCTGGGGTGACACCGGCACCGCGGTCTTGAGCTCGGGCGCGAAGATCTGCACGCG
Source organism: Pseudomonadota bacterium (assembly GCA_026387715.1). Classification (GTDB taxonomy): domain Bacteria; phylum Myxococcota_A; class Polyangia; order Haliangiales; family Haliangiaceae; genus JABFXX01. Next base: position 2,961 of record JAPLLF010000329.1, on the reverse strand, counting down.
ATACTCCTCGACGAGCCAGCCGAACTCGGCGAGCTCGGCGAGCACGCGGCCCTTGGCGCGCAGCTCCTCGCGCTTCTTGCTGTAGCTCTGCCAGAACGGCGCGACCTGGGCGGCCTTGGCCTGATCCTTGGCCAGATCGTTGGGCAGCCGCTGGAGCCGCACGCCGATGGCGCGCAGGTAGCGGAGGATGTGGACGAGGCGCGCGGCGGGCGTGGCGCGCATCAGCTCGGCGGGCACGAGGTGCGCGAGCTGGCTGGTGAGGTCGTCCATCGCGGCGCGCGGCGTGCCGGGCTTCTGCGCCTGCGCCTTGAGCGCGGCGCGCACCTTGTCGATCTCGGTGGCGAGCTCGACCGCCATCCGGCCGAGCTGCGCGAGCACGCCGGGCAGCAGGCCGCGGCCCGTCGCCACGCGCTCGGTGAACGCCGCCTTGCTGCGCGGGAACGTCGCCGGATCCGTGAGCCCGAACGCCTCGTCGAGCGCGCGCAGCACGATCTGGCGACGCGGCGACAGCGGCGAGCCGGCGACGACGAGCGCGCCCTGCGCGAGCGTGGCGGGCAGCTGCGCCTCGAGCTTGGCGAGCGTGGTGCTCAGCTGGAGGAGGATCAGCCGACGAAGGCCCTCGCGCGTGGCCGCGGTGGCGGCGTCGGGGGACTCGAGCAGGCGGACGTCGACGGCGGTCTCGGTGTCGACGAGGGCCGGGTAGGCGAGCAGCTTCCTGCCGCCGATGTCGAGCGTCACCGACGCGGGCAGGGCGTCGAAGTCCCACGCCTCGAGCCCCGTGCGCTCGTGACGCTCGCGCGACGCGGTGGCCCACAGCGCCTTCGCGCGCTGGCCGAGCGCGCGCTGGAGCTCGGTGAGATCGCGACCGCGGGCGACGACCTTGTCGTGCTCGTCGACGACGCGGAACGACAGATCGAGGTAGCGCGGCAGCGCGCGCAGATCCCACGCGTCGCGGTGCACGCGCTCGCCGGTGCGCTCGAACACCGCGCGCTCCAGCGTGATCAGCATCGGGCCCTCGAACGGGCGGAGCTGGACGGCGAGCGCGCTCGCGAGCTCGCTCAGCGGCGCGATCGCCTTGCGCAGTGGCTTGGGCAACGACTCGAGCAGCGCGAGGATCTTGGCCTCGTGCCAGCCCGGGATGGTCCACGCCAGCAGCTCGGGATCGAGCTGCGGCAACAGCGCCAGCGGCACGGTGACCGTGATGCCGTCGTCGTCGTCGTCGGCGCCCGGCTCGAACTTGTACGTGAACGGCAAGGTCGCGCCACCGACCACGAACGCGTCGGGGTAGCGCGACGGCGACAGCTCGTGCGCCTCGCCCTGCAGGATGTCCGCGAGCGTCAGCTTCAGCACCCCAGGATCGCTCGCCTCGGCGGTCCGGCGCCAGTCCTCGAACGTCTTGCCGCTGACCACGCTGGCGGGGACGCGCTTCTCGAAGAACTCGCACAGCGCGTACTCGTCGGCGAGCATGTCGCTGCGGCGGGCCTTGTCGCGCAGCCGCTGGACCTCCTCGAGCAACCGCTGGTTGTGCGCCATGAACGCGCCCTTGGTCGTGTACTCGTGGCGGACGAGCGCGTGGGTGATGAACATGTCGCGGCACAGCGCCGGGTCGTAGGCGCCGTAGGCGACCTTGCGATCCTTGATGATCGGCAGGCCGTAGAGCGTGACCTGCTCCTTGGCCATCACCTGGCCCTGGTTCTGCTCCCAGTGCGGGTCGCCGTGGCTGCGCCGGCACAGCGACCCGGCGGCCTGCTCGAGCCAGGTCGGATCGATCTTGGCGACCGAGCGCGCGAACAGCTGCGAGGTCTCGACCAGCTCGGCCGCCATCACCCATGGCGGCGGCTTGCGGGCGAGCGCCGACGACGGGTGGATCATGAAGCGGGTCTGGCGCGCGCCGGTGTAGACGCGGGTCTCGACGCTCCACATGCCGATCTTGCTGAGCAGCCCGGGCAGCAGCGCCCGGTGGAGTTGCTCGGCGGTCGCCGGCGTGGCGTTGGGTGGCAAGTCGAGCTCGCGCATCACGCGGATGAGCTGCTCGTGGATGTCCTCCCACTCGCGCATCCGGTTGTACGAGAGGAAGTTGTCGCGGCAGAGCTTGTACAGCTGGTTCTTGGAGCCGCCGCGCGTGCGGGCCTCCTGCCAGAACGCCCACAGCTTGAGGTAGCTCGCGAAGTCGCTGCCCTCGTCGCGGAACTTGCGGTGCGCCTCGTCGGCGCGCTGCTGCGCGGCCTGCGGGCGATCGCGCGGATCCTGCAGGCCGAGGGCGGCGGCGATGATCAGCACCTCGCGGATCGCGCCCTCGTCGCGGCCGCCGAGGATCATCCGCCCGAGCCGCGGATCGAGCGGCAGCTTGCCGAGCTGCGCGCCGAGCGGCGTCAGCTGGCCGCGCTCGTCGAGCGCGCCGAGCTCCTCGAGCACGCGGTAGCCCTCGTCGATGGCGCGCTTCTGCGGCGGGTCGAGGAACGGGTAGCTCTCGATGTCGCCGAGCTGGAGCGCCTTCATGCGCAGCATCACGCCGGCGAGGCCGACGCGCTTGATCTCGGGATCGGTGTGCGCGGGCCGCGAGGCGTAGTCGTGCTCCTCGTAGAGCCGGAAGCACACGCCGCTCTCGGTGCGGCCGCAGCGCCCCTTGCGCTGGTCGGCGCTCGCCCGCGAGATCGGCTCGACGAGCAGCTGCGTCACGCCGGTGCGCACGCTGTAGCGGTTCACGCGCGCGACGCCCGCGTCGACGACGTACACGATGCCGGGGATGGTGAGTGAGGTCTCGGCGACGTTGGTCGCCAGCACGACGCGGCGTTGCGGCAGCGTCTTGAACACCCGCTGCTGCTCGGCCGGCGTCAGCCGCGCGTAGAGCGGCAGCACCACCGTGTGGGGCAGCGCGCGCTGCTCGAGCTCGATCATCGCCTCGCGGATCTCGCGCTCGCCCGGCAGGAACACCAGCACGTCGTTGCGCGGATCGAGCTC
>JAPLLF010000349.1 GCA_026387715.1 Pseudomonadota bacterium | reverse complement strand
AACACCGGCACGATGCCGAGGGCATCGCACGCGCGCGCGACCCGCACGGCGACCTCGCCGCGGTTCGCGATCAACAGGCGATGAAACAGCGCCGGGCTCGCCACGCGGTCGACTACTTGAGCTTCAGGAGGCAGACGTCGGCGCCGGAGACCTCGAGCTTGCCGGGTGCCTCGATCTCGACCGACGTGACGACGCCGTCGTCGATGATGAACAGGCCGCGGTGGGCGCGGACGCCGAAGCCGGGGATCGGGCGCTCGATGCCGAGCGCCTTGGTGAACAGCGCGTCGCCGTCCGAGAGCATCACGAGCTTGTCGATCGCGCCGTGCTCCGTGGCCCACGCCTTGAGGACGAAGGGATCGTTGACCGCGAGGCAGACGACGAGGTCGACGCCCTGCGCCTTGAGCGCGGGCAGGCTCTCGACGTAGCCGGGCAGGTGCTTCTGCGAGCACGGGATCGTGTACGCGCCGGTGAGCGAGAACATCACGACCTTCTTGCCGGCGAACAGCGCGGCCGGGTCGACCTCGGGTGCCCCTTCGGACGTGACTTGCTTGATGGTGACGGACGGGATCTTGTCGCCGGTGCTGATCATGGCGATCAGATAACACTGTTTCCGTCAGGCGGCCGCGCTCCGTGCGATCGGATCGCCGCCTGGATGTCGGCCACCACGGCGTAGTGATCGCTCGGCCACACGCCGGCGATCGCCTCGGTGAGCGCGAGGCGCGTGGAGATCGGCTCGCCGCGCAGGTGGCGATCGGGACCGCGCACGAAGCAGTAGTCGAGGCGGCGCGACGGCTCGTGCGCGACGAGCGCGTAGCGGTTGTCGCGCGCGTACGTGTAGCCGGCCGACGCGGGGTTCGTCGCCGCCCAGCAATCGGCGAAGTAGACCGACGCGCCGTCGAACGTCGTGAGCCCGCGGAGGAACCGGATCTCGTCGGCGTCGGGCTCGGCGTTGAAGTCCCAGAGCAGCACCGGCGGGGGGCCGTCGAGCGGCGCGAGCGCCGCGACGTGCGCGGCGAGCGCCTGGACCTGCGCGCGGCGCACGCTGGCGAGGTGTAGCTGATAGGTCAGGTGCGTGACGAACACCGGCAGGGGCCCGTGCGGGCAGTCGACGCGCGCGAACGCCACGCTGCGCTGGTCGAGCTCCGCGGGCGCGGGCAGGGGGAGGACGCGCGCGTCGAGCAGCGGATAGCGGCTGAGGATCGCGTTGCCGAGCGTGACCCCGCCGCCGATGTTCCACGCGGGCGCGTGGAACACGTGCCAGGCGGTGCCGTGCGCGAGCTCGTCGGCCTGGGTCGGATACCCGGGCATCGCGAGCACCTCCTGCAGGCCGATCACGTCGGCGTCGAGCGCGAACAGCTCGTCGCGGAGCAGCGGGAGCCGCTCGGGCCAGTGGTTGCGGTTCCAGATGTTCAACGTGGCGACGCGCCACACGTCTGCTCGAGCTGTCATGTGATCCCCAGGAGGAGCTTGACCGCGACGCTCGCCGCGGTGGCGCCGAACATCGACGGCACGAACGCGACCGAGCCCTCGATCCGGTTCTCGTGCTCGCAGTCGTTCATGCCGTTCTTGCCGCCAGGGCACACGCACTGGAAGCCGCCGTGGTCGTACGCGAGGGCCTGCGGCGCGATCGGCGCCTCGAGCGAGTACACCGCGTGCACGCCCGTCGGGCGGGTGCAGTCGATCGCGTACTTCTCGCGGAGGTGCTTGCGCAGCACGCGCGCGAACGGATCGATCTTGGTCTCGCACAGATCTCCGGTGCGGACGCTCGTCGGGTCGAGCCGCGCGGCCGCGCCCATCGACGACACGATGCGGATGCGCTCGCGGATGCACGTCGCGATCAGGTGCAGCTTGGCGGCGACGTTGTCGATCGCGTCGACGACGATGTCGGGCTCCGGCACGAGCAGGCGCACCGACGTCTCCGGACCGTAGAACTCGGCGCGCTCCTCGATCCTGGCGTCGGGGTTTATCAGCCGCAGCCGCTCGGCCATGACGGCGACCTTCGACTTGCCGAGGGTGCCCTTCAGCGCGTGCAGCTGGCGGTTCACGTTGGTGACGCAGATGCGATCGAAGTCGACGAGGATCACGCGCCCGACGCCGCTGCGCACGAGCGCCTCGGCGGCGAAGCTGCCGACCCCGCCGATCCCCATGACGGTCACCGTCGCGCGGCCGAGGGTCGCGATGCCGGCATCGCCGAACAGGCGGGCGGCGCGATCGAACCGTCGGTGTGTGGGCGTGGGTTGCATGCGCGCCGGTACCATAGCTCACCAGGTCGCGAAGCGCGCGCGGGCATTGCGTGCCGTGCACGCGATGATCTCCGACGGAGACTCACCACGCGCGGCGGCGAGCCCCGCGATCACGTGCGGCAGGTAGCCCGGCTCGTTGCGGCCGCCGCGGTGGGGCGTCGGCGTCTGATCGGGCGCGTCGGTCTCCACGAGGAGGAGCTCGGTCGGGACGGCGCGGGCCGCGGCGAGGGGCTTGCGCGCGTTGGCGAACGTGACGGGCCCGGCGAACGAGAAGTGGAGGCCGAGGTCCCGATAGATCGGCACGAGGTCGGCGCCGCCCGAGTACGCGTGCAGGACGCCCCCGATCTCGGCGACGCGCTAGTCGCGCAGGATCCGGATGGCGGCGGCGTGCGCGCGCAGCACGTGGATCACCAGCGGGCGCTGGCACGCGCGGGCGGCGCGGAGGTGCGCCCGGAACATCGCCTCCTGCAGGGCGGGCTCGGCGGTGCCACCGTCGAGTCCACACTCGCCGACCGCGACGGCGCCGTGATCGTCGACCGCGCGCGCGAGGCGGTCGGCGTCCAGCACCCAGACCTCGTCGGCGCCGAGCTCCGGCACGACCTGCGGGTGGATGCCGATCGCGATGCGCACGCCGACCGCGCGGTGCGAGCGCCCGAGCGCGGCGAGCGCCGGCCACGTGCGCGGCCGGATCCCCGGGACGAGCATGCCGACGACGCCGGCCGCCGTCGCGCGGGCGATCGCGGCGTCGCGATCGACGTCGAACCGCGCGACGTCGAGGTGGCAGTGCGTGTCGATCATGTCGATCATGCCGATCATCCCCAGATCAGCGACCGCGCTTCTCCCAGCGCAGCTTCGCCTTCGCCTGTTCGCCCTCGCGCGTGCGCGGCGGGGTCACGAGCGCCGGCAGCTCGCCGAGCAGCTCCGCGGTGGCGGCGGCGACGTGCGCGATCGCTCGCTCGAACGCCTCCTCGTGGCCCTTGTGCGGCTTGAGCATGCCGCTGACCTTGCGGACGTACTGGAGCGACGCCGCGTGGATCTCCTCGGGGGTGGACGGCGGGGCGAAGTGATGCAGCGTGCGGATGTTCCTGCACATGCGCGACTTCTACCGGATAGGATGCCGCGTGGCTATCTCCTCGGGCTCGCGACGGCCATGAACGCGCTGGTCCGCCGGATCGAGGCGTGGCTCGACGACAGCGAGTCGACGGTGGCCGTGTGGCTGCGGGCGGCTCGCGAGGCGCTGCTCGGCGAGATGCCGGTGCTCGCCGCCGGCACGGCGCTCTACGCGATCCTGGCCACGATCCCGACGATGGCCGCCGCCGTCGGCCTGTACAGCGTGGTCGCCAACCCGCATCAGATCCAGGACCACCTCGCGAGCCTCGCGTCCGTGCTCCCCAAGGGCGTCGCGCAGTTCATCGGCGACCAGCTCGAGCGCCAGGCGTCGCGGTCGTCGGGTGAGCTCGGCCTCGCGATCGTGATGAGCAGCCTCGTCGCGATCTTCTCGGCGCGCGGCGCCGCGCGCGGCCTGATCGACACGCTCAATCGCGCGTATCGCGTGCGCGAGCAGCGCGGCCGGATCTCGAAGTTCCTCACGACGCTCGCGATCTCGGCGAGCACGCTCGTCGGCCTCCTGCTGTTCTTCGCGATCATCGTCGCGTTGCCGAGCCTCGTATCGATGACCGAGCTGTCGCGCTGGAGCATCCTGACGGTCGTGCGGTGGCCGTTCCTGTTCGTCGTGATCTTCGGCGCGCTGGTCGCGCTGTATCGGTTCGGGCCCTCGCCGCGTCCGCTCGGCCTGCGCATCCACGTGTGGCCGGGCGCGGCGATCGGCACGGTGCTGCTGTTCGTGGTGTCGCTCGGGCTGTCGTTCTGGGTCGAGAACGTCGCCAACTACGCGATCCTCTACGGCGCGTTCGGCTCGGTCGTCGTGATCATCCTGTGGTTCTACTTCTCGGTGATCGCGCTGGTGCTCGGTGGCTTCGTCAACGCCGAGCTCGAGCGGCACCACGGCGCGCCCGAGCCCGATCGCTCGATGTGTTGATCACCTGCGACGTCGCAGATTTGTCGCACGTCGCAGCTGCAACCGACCGAAACCGTTCGTGTCTCGGGCTTACATTCAAAGAAGGAGCAATCAGATGAGTGAAGCATTTCGTCTCGGTGGTTGGGGCATGTACCCCACGTGCGTCGTCGGTCTCGTCCTCGTCGGCGTCGCGTTCGCGCATGCGTGGCATCCCACGCGGCGGCGCGCGGGGATCGTCCGCAGCCTGTCGATGCTGACGTTCCTCGTCAGCACGCTCGGGTTCATCACCGGCGCGATCCGGACCTTGCTCGTCGCGAGCGACGCGCCGATCGGGGAGCTCGCCAGGCTCGTCGTCGGCGGCCTCGGCGAGTCACTCAACAACATCGGGCTCGGCCTCGTGCTGCTCGTGATCGCGTGGACGGCGCACACCGTCGGCGCGGCGCGGCTGGGGGCGAAGTCGACCGCGGCGGATCTCGAAGCCGTCTGACACGCGCGAGGTCCGAAACGACGAACGGCCCCGCACGGGGCCGTCATCAACATGGAAAGCAGCGGTGCTTACATGCGGGTGCCGTGGAACTTGGCGCCCGTGGGCAGCGTGGCCGCGGTGCCGGCGTAGGTCAGATCGCCGGCCCAGGTGCCGGTCTGGATGTCGTCCATCT